>NZ_FR902109.1:0-24106 GCF_000437815.1 Acidaminococcus sp. CAG:542 | reverse complement strand
GGGGTTGGGAGCCGATGTGATTGCCACCAAAACGGTGGAGAAATAACCCTATAAGAAAAGGGCCTGTCCACAGAGGACGGGTCCTTTTTTGTTTACCGGTTGTAGCCGGGACTGTGCCGGGAAAATTGTTCTTCCATGGATTTTCCATACTGCCGGGCCAGTTCCAGCAGATACCGGGTGGCTTCCCCCAGGCGGTAGTCTTTCCGCCGTACTACGGAAACGGACCAGGTGGGATTTTCCAGCATCCGGAACCAGGCACATTCATCCCGGTGGCTGCTGGCCAGTACCCGGGAATGGGGCAGGATGGTGCAGCAGAATCCCCGGCTCACCAGAGTGGCCAAGGCACTGTTCATGGCCGTTTCCAGCATGATGTGAGGGTAAAAGCCGCTTTTTTCGAACATAGGGTCGATGACGTCCTGACGCATGGTGGAAGATTTGAAAATCAGAGCAAAGGGATCATTCTTGAACAGATGGAGGTCGATGACCCGGAGAGGCTTTCCGGCGCTGAGGGGAACCGCCCGGGAAGCCAGGGGATGGGACAGGGGAACCCCCAGCAGCAGATCTTCCTGGTACAGGTCTTCCCGGATCAGGGTACGCTGGAGCGGGGCCGGAAGCTTCTTGATCAGGACAATGCCCAGGTCCAGGGATCCGTGGTTCAGCATGTGATACTGGTCCGCCACAATCTTTTCCACCAGGGAAAAATTGATGTGGGGATAGCGCTGGTGGAACTGCTGATAGATGGCAGTAAAAGCATCGATGCCGTGTTCATGGGTCAGGCCCAGGGAAATCAGGCCGCTGATGCTGGTTTGGAGATCGCTGAGCTGGGTCAGGGTATTTCGCCGGATCCGGAGGATTTCCGTGGCACTGTCCACAATGAGCCGACCGGCCGGGGTGATTTCCAGATGGTGGTTGTCCCGTTCAAAGATCTTTACTCCCAGCTTGTTCTCCAGCTTGATCAGCTGCTGATTCAGCCCTGACTGGGTGATGAACAGTTTCTGGGCTGCTTTGGAAATGCTGCCGCAGTCAGCAATGGTTACGATATAGTCAAGGACCTGGATGTCCATGGCAAGGCTCCTTTCTGTTTTACTAGTACTAATACTGCTTATAACTATAATTATAAGCACGTTTACTGTTAACAAACAAGATGATAGGATTAAATCATAAAAATTTCCGGAAAATTCTGCATCAGAGAGGGGAGTCTGAAAAATGAAACTGGTCAAATGGCTTGACAAGAATTTTGAACTGGTGATCCTGGCCATTATGCTGGCGGTGATGTGCTGTCTGTCCTTTGCCAACGTCATCATGCGGTATGCTTTCCATCATGCACTGACCTGGTCCGATGAAATCTGCTGCTATCTGCTGGCCCTGTCGGCTTTCTACTGTCTGCCCTGTGCCGTGCGCCACGGAGTCAGCATCAAGGTGGATACCTTTACCACCATGATGCCGGAAGGTCTGCAGAAAATCCTGGGCCTGGTGTGTGACGGGGTCATGATCCTGCTGTTGGCTTATCTGTTCAAAGGGACTCAGGAACTGATTGCCAAGGCGGCGCTGATCCATCAGGCCAGTCCGGCTCTGGCCATTCCGGTGGCGGATATTTACCGGGCCATGGCTTTCGGCATCCTGCTGGGAATCTTCCGGTACGCACAGCTGATGGTAAGAGTCCTCCAGGGGAAAGCCACCCTGGAAGGGGATAATGGGAATGATATACAAAACGGAAAGGGGGCTGGAGAAGAATGAACATTGGATTCTTTTTTGTACTGCTGGGAGCATTGCTTTTCATCGCTCTCCCGGTAGGCGGGGTATTCACGCTGCTGTCCACGGTTCCCAATCTGCTGAACGGCCAGTTTACTTTTGGCATCAGTGATGTAGCCCGGGCTATGTTCTCCGGCCTCAACAGTTTCACCCTGCTGGCTGTCCCCATGTTCATGGTTTCCGGGATGATTATGGCCCAGGGCGGGATTTCCAAGAAGCTGTTCAATTTCTTCGGGTATTTCATCGGCAACAAGACGGCCGGGTTCCCCTGTGCGGTAGTGGCTACCTGCATGTTCTATGCAGCCATTTCCGGTTCTTCTCCTGCAACGGTTTCTGCTGTAGGGGCCATGACCATTCCTTTTCTGGTATCCATGGGATATGAAAAGATCTTTGCTACCTCCATTGTGACTGTGGCCGGGGGCCTGGGGGTCATCATTCCGCCCAGCATTTCCTATATCGTTTATGCCTCCACGGCCAACTGCTCTCCTTCCAAGCTGTTCATTGCCGGGATCATCCCGGGAATCCTGATCGGGGTCTCCCTGATGGGGTACTGCTGGATCTACTGCAGAAAGCACGGAGAGGATAAAGAAAAACTCAACGCCAGCTATCGGAAGCTTCATGAACAGGGATTGTGGAAACTGTTCCGGGAAAGCTTCTTTGCCCTGATGACACCAGTCATCATCCTGGGGACCATTTATTCCGGGGTCTGCAGTCCCACGGAAGCGGCGGTGATCAGCGTGTTCTACGGCCTGTTCATCTGCCTTTTTGTTTACAAGACACTGCAGTTCCAGGACCTGGGGAAAGTGTTTATGGAAGGGGCCAAGACCTATGTGAACATCCTCTTTGTGATTGCGGCAGCAGCGGCCTTTGCCAAGGTCATCACCCTGCTCCGGTATCCCCAGACCATCAGCACGGCAGTACTGGCTATCTCGGACAACAAGTATGTAGTGCTGCTGATCATGAACATCATCATGCTGATCTGCGGTATGTTCATCGACAACATTCCCAATATCATGATTCTGACTCCCATTATGGTGCCGGTGGCCACGGCTTTGGGTGTGGATCCCATCCATTTCGGAATCATCATGACCTGCAACCTGGCCATTGGGATGGTGACGCCGCCCATGGGCATCAACCTGTTCGTGGCGTCCGGGCTGACCAAGATCCCCATGCTGAAGCTGGCACGGGCCACGGTTCCTTTCCTGGCCACCTTCCTGCTGTCCCTGATGCTGATTACCAATATCCCTGGCATTTCCATGGGGCTGGTCAGTGCCCTTTCCAAAGAAAAGGCCAAAGTGGCCTCCAATATCAGTACTGCACTGGATGCGGACGCGGATGAATTCGGGAAAAACATCCAGCCTTTGGATCCCAGTGAGATTCCGGGAGAATACCACTGGCGGGCAGCTATGACAGTGGCGGATTCTTCCATCAACTACCAGATGGTAGCGGAATTTGCCCACCTGCTGAAAGAAAAATCCGGAGGCAAGATCACCGTTGACCTGTATCCTGGCGGCCAGTTGGGAAACACCACGGAATTTACCGAAGCGGTGGTCAGCGGTTCCATTGAAATCGGTACCGGTATGACTACGGATCTGGTGGATTTTATTCCTCAGTATGCGGTGTTTGACATGCCCAACCTGTTCGACAATGTGGGGCAGATGCGGACTGTGCTGAACGGGCCCTTTGTCCAGGTGATGAACCAGTACTGCAACGCTGGGGGCATTCAGATGCTGGGGTATTCCGATGCCGGCTTCCGGGAACTGACCACCAACAAAAAGGTGACGAAACTGGAAGACCTCCAGGGACAGAAAATCCGTGTGATGACCAACAAATATCATATTGCCTACTGGAACGCCCTGGGAGCTGCGGCTACCCCCATGCAGTTCACGGAAGTGTTCATGGGCCTCCAGCAGGGCACCATCGACGGGGAAGAAAATCCCTACATGAACATTGTGGGGAACAACGTCCAGGAAGTCCAGAAGTATGTGGTGGAAACCAACCACGTGGGCCATATCATCACCTTCTTTATGAACAAGGACGTGTACAATTCTCTGCCGGACAACGTACGGAAACTGGTGGATGAATGTGCAGCGGCGGCCACGGCTTATGGGAACCGGCGGGCGGACAAGAGCATCCAGCAGTACAAACAGACCTGCATTGATGCCGGCTGTGAAATCGTTACTCTGGATCCCCAGGTGATTGCCCAGCTCCGGGAAAAAGGCAAAGTGGTCTATGACATGGTGAGAAAAGACCAAGGCAGTGAAATCGTAGATCAGCTGCTCCAGGCTGTGGACCAGGCCAGGAAGGCCGAAAAATAAAACAGGTGACCCGGCAGGACAATTTCTGCCGGGTCTTTTGAAAGGAAGTGCGGAACATGGATTTTTTGATCAAAAACGGGCGGGTGTATGATCCGGAAACCCATCAGCTGATACGAAAAAATATGGCCTTGGTCAATGGAAAAATCGAATATCCCGGAGAAGGGAGAGATGAGTCCGGATACAGACAGGTCATTGACGCCCGGGATTGTCTGGTAACGCCCGGTCTTATCGATTACCACACTCATTACTTTTTTCGGGGCAGTGAAAATGGCGTCAATGGGGATGCAGCTTCCTTTTGTATGGGCATTACTACCGCTGTAGACGGGGGGACTGCCGGCGTAGGAGGCTATGAACTGTACCGGGCCAGCGTAATGGCCATGTCATCAGTGCGGATCCTGAACTGCCTTCTGGTGGCTTCGGGAGGGCAGTCCAATGACCGGTATCCGGAGAACCTGGATCCCCGGTATTTCGAGGAGGAAAAGATCCTGGACTTCTTCCGGAGGTATGGGGACAACCTGGTGGGCCTGAAAACCCGGCTTTCCCGTGGAATCCTGGATGAGGACATGGCCAGAAGTTCTCTCAAACGGACCGTGGAAATTGCCGAGAAGGCCGGGACCCGGGTGGTGGTCCATGTGACGGACTGCCCTCTGCCCCTGGATGAAGTGGCGGAAATCCTGCGGCCGGGAGATGTGATCTGCCATATTTACCAGAACCGGGGAGAGCACACCTGCCTGGATGAACGGGGAAAGGTCCTGCCGGGACTGTGGGAAGCCAGGGAAAAAGGCGTCCTGTTCGATGCATCCAACGGCCGGAGCAACTTCGACCTGGAAGTAGCCCGGAAAGCGGTGGAACAGGGATTTGTGCCCGATGTGATCAGTTCAGACAACAATGCCTCCAGCTGTTTCCTCCAGCCTCTCCATTCCCTGCCCCGGATTTTGTCCAAGTATCTGGAGTTCGGGATGCCCCTGGAACAGGTGCTGGATTGTGCCACCTGGAAGCCGGCTCAGCTGATCGGGCGGCCGGAACTGGGAACTCTGGCCGAAGGAAGCCCGGCTGATGTGGCTTTGTTCCGGCTGAAAAAGAAAGACGTGGAGTACAGTGATATCAACGGCAATACCATGACCGGCCATCAGGTACTGGTGCCTCAGATGACCTTTAAAGGGGGCCAGTGTGTATACTGCCAGGCGGATTTTGGGTAAGGAGGAAATGGCTGTTTCTTGGGATGGGCCGCATCCTATGGCCGCTGACCGCTGACAAAGGCCGCCGGAAAATCCGGCGGCCTTTCCAACCTAGAGCAATCCATGTAATTTTCCCAGTTTCTGGATTTGATCCAGAGAGTAGTGGGTGATCCGGGAAATGGTTTCCATGGGGATTTTTTCCTTCAGCATGCCAAGGACGTTGGCTTCCCGTTCTTTCAGGCGGCCCTTTTGCTCGCCTTCTTCCAGAATGGATTGTCCGTATGTACACATGGTCTCCGCCTCCTTTTTCATCTCTACAGTCATGGGGATGTGGTATTCCCGTATGAAAATTCGATTCTTATTTACTGTTTATCTTATCATGTTTGATGGGTGATGGATGAGAGACGAAAGGAGGCAAGCCACTTTCCAGCCTCACACCGATGGAGACCATCTGCCGGGGGCAGCTGCTTCTGAACTTGTAAACCCCCCAGGCCGGGATGGGCGGGCCTGCGGCACGCCCCTACGGCGTTGGGGGCGGGCATTGTTTGTTCGACCGATTGGACGGGGATGCCGTCCAGGGGAGAGTCTCCATAAGAAAATCGTTGTTAGCCGGTCCCTGGACAGCGACGGCGTAGGGGCTTGCCCCAGGCAAGCCCACCCCGGCCGCCCAGAGGGGCATAGATTCAAAACGGGGGTACTGCACAGAACGTGCAGCACCTCCTTTTTTCGTTCATCCCAATAAAACACTGTTGTTATTCTATACTAAACAAAATAATGGAAAACAGAAGCTGCATAAATTTATAGAGCTTCTGTTTTTCTTCTTTAAAACTGTTATATTCCTTATGAAAACGCAGATAAAAAGAATACTGGAAATTTTCTAAAAATACCATTGACAAGGAGGATGTGTTTAATTATACTGTACATAACAAAGAAATTATGTTTAATAAATCTGAACGGAGGGATTTGTGATGGATGCGGAAAAGTACATTGCTCAGGACCCGGTGATCCGGGAAGTTTCGGAAAAGAAGGAAACGGTGTGGGTGAACCCCCGGTACCTTCCTTTTGACATGACCAATGCTGTGTGCAGTCTGGTGGTGTCCGATGCCATGATCGACGATGCGGCAGACCGGCTCCAGCGGTTCGCGCCTTTCATTGAACGGTGCTTTCCGGAAACGACAGTGACCCATGGGCTGATTGAATCTCCCCTGAAAGCCATTCCGGATATGCAGAAGGCCTTGGAAAAGGACTTTGCCTGCACCATCCCCGGCCATCTGCTGCTGAAGATGGACAGCCATCTGGCCATTGCCGGGTCCGTCAAGGCCAGAGGGGGCATCTATGAAGTCCTGAAACATGCGGAAGACCTGGCCCTGGCTGCGGGCAAACTGAAGGTAACGGACAACTATGCCAAACTGGCAGATCAGGATATGAAGGATTTCTTCCATCAGTATACGGTACAGGTGGGCTCCACCGGGAACCTGGGCCTGTCCATCGGGATCATGAGTGCGGCGCTGGGCTTCAAGGTGAAGGTCCACATGTCCATGGATGCCCGTCAGTGGAAAAAAGATCTGCTCCGGCAGAAGGGCGTGGAAGTCATCGAATATGCCGATGACTATTCCAAGGCGGTGGCGGAAGGCCGCCGGCTGTCCGACCAGGATCCCACCAGCTATTTCGTGGATGACGAAAAATCCGTGAACCTGTTCCTGGGCTATGCTGTGGCTGCCAGACGGCTGAAGAAACAGCTGGATGATATGAAGATCACCGTGGATGCTGACCATCCTCTGATTGTTTACATCCCGGCCGGTGTGGGCGGGGCCCCCGGCGGCGTTTCCTACGGGCTGAAACGGATCTTCAAGGACAATGTCCATGTGTTCTTTACGGAACCCACCCTTTGTCCTTCCGTCCTGCTGGGCACGGCCACCCAGGAATTCGAAAAGGCCAACGTCCACGACTTCCACATTGACGGGATTACGGAAGCGGACGGCCTGGCCTGTGCCAGCCCCTCCGGATTTGTGACCCGGATCATGACCAACCTGCTGTCCGGGGACTTTACGGTGGATGATTACCGGCTCTTCGATTTTCTCCGGGATCTGAAGAAAACCGAAGACGTGGAAATCGAACCTTCCAGCTGTGCGGCCTTCATCGGACCCTGCCGGCTGACGGTGTATGAAGGGACCCGGAAATATCTGAAGGACCAGGTCCTGGATGCAGGCAAACTGGCCAACGCCACCCAGATTGCCTGGGCCACCGGCGGCCGTCTGGTACCGGAAGAAATCCGGAAAGAATACCTGAACACCTATCTGAAAAAATAAGGTCTGTTCCCCCAAGGGGGAAGGAGGGATTTCCATGAATGGTGCATTTCCTGTGATTGCCGGGCTGGTCCTTGCGGTGCTGGCCCTGGTGATCTGTACTGTTAAACTGAAGCTTCACCCGTTCTTTGCCTTGATTGCCACGTCCTTTGTCTTTGCCATTGTGTCCGGCATGGGCATGGAGCCTATGCTGAAGGCCTTTGCAGATGGCATGGGAGGAACGGTGGCGGATATCGGCCTGGTCATTGCCCTGGGGACGGTGACCGGGGCCCTGCTGGAAAAATCCGGGGCCGCGGAAACCATGGCCAAGACCATTTTGAAGATCACCGGCAAGAAACATGCAGCCCTGGGGCTGGCCATTACCGGGTACTTCGTTTCCATCCCGGTGTTCTGTGATTCCGCTTTCGTCCTGCTGAGCCCCATTGCCAAAAGGCTCTCCCGGGATACCAAGATTTCCATGACCACCATGGCCATTTCCCTGTGCATGGGCCTCCACGCCACCCACATGTTCGTGCCGCCCACCCCTGGCCCTCTGGCAGTGGCCGGGATCCTCAGCGCCGACCTGGGACAGGTGATCCTGTTCGGGGCTCTGGTATCCATTCCCGTGACCCTGGTGGCTTACCTGGCTTCCCTCTATGCCGGGAACAAATACTACTATCTGCCCACCAGTGTGGAAGACACGCCGGAACATCAGAATCTGCCCAGTGCCATGATGTCCTTCCTGCCCATCCTGGTGCCCATTGCCCTGATGCTGCTGAAAACTGTAGGCAGCATGTGCAAGCTTACCGGTACCCTGGCCCTGGTGCTGAACATTGTAGGGACTCCGGCGGTGGCTTTGCTGATCGGGCTGCTGATTGCCGCTGTGGGCTACCACAACATCTTTCCGGAAGACACCAAAGCCTGGGGCTTTGACGGGGTCATTGCCGACGCCATGAAGACGGCCGGACAGATTGTCCTGATCGTAGGGGCCGGCGGGGCCTTCTCCGGAGTGCTGAAAGCCTCTCCTCTCCGGGACATCCTCACTGCCAGCATGAGCGGGGTTTCCATCGGCATCCTGGCACCTTTCCTGATTGGGTTCCTGTTCCGGACCTGCGTAGGCTCTGCTACTATTGCCATGGTAACGGCAGCCACCATGATCACTCCTCTGATCGATGTGCTGGGCTTCGGTTCTCCCATGGGCCGGGTGATTGCCATGCTGGCCTGTGCTGCCGGGGGCATGATGGTATTCCACGGGAACGACGATTTCTTCTGGGTAACGGCCACCACTTCCGATATGGATACGTCCATTGCCTACAAGACCATTCCCATTATCAGCGTGCTCCAGTCCATGACCGCACTGGTCACCGTGTTCCTGCTGAGCATGGTATTGCTGTAACAAAAAAACTGCCGCGGCTGCGGCAGTTTTTTTGTGCTTAAAAAGAAGGAGGAGTCACGGCGAAGATGACCCGGACCAGTTCTTTGGACCGGTTGGACCATTTGTGAGGGTGGCCGGACAGGATCCGTATGCTGTCTCCGGCAGAAAGCTGGTAGGTCTGGTCATCCACGGTAATTTCCACTTGGCCTTCCATCACATAGGCAGTTTCCTCGCCCTGATGGCCCCGGGGAACTTTGGTGGTGACGGTGCCGGCGGGGATTTCCATCAGGATGAATTCAATGGTACTGTCCGTATCCGGGGTCAGCAGCTTGTAGGTGACTTCCGTGCCCCAGTGGCCGATGATCCGGTGCTCTCCCTGGCGGACGATCTGGTCTGCAGGAGTGGGGGCCTGGGGCTTGAAAAATTTGTACAGGGGGATCTGGAGAACTTCTGCAATGCTCTTCAGGGTGTTGATGGAGGGGTTGACGGCGTTGTTTTCAATCTGGCTGAGCATGGAAGGAGAGATTTCCGCATGGGCGGCCAGTTCCCGGAGACTCATCCCGGCAGCTTTGCGGTATTCCTGGATCCGCCCTCCAATGTCCATCTCTTCCATGATAACAGCTCCTTCAACAGTTGATTTCTGTCTTCATTGTAACATAAAAAGAGAGAGAAAATGGAAGGAAATTTTAGGACAGGAGTCCTACGTCTTATGCCTATGGAGACCATCTGCCGGGGGCAGATGCTTCTGAACTTGTAAACCCCCCAGGCCGGGATGGGCGGGCCTGCGGCACGCCCCTACGGCGTTGGGGGCGGGCATTGTTTGTTCGACCGATTGGACGGGGATGCCGTCCAGGGGAGAGGTGTCATAAGGAAACCGTTGACAGCTGACAGGGGTGCTGCAGAGAACGTGCAGCACCCCCCGTTTATTTCTCCCTCAGCCACCGTTTTAGCAGGAAACCGAGAAAATAAGGTATGGTGTAGAATTTTCCGTTCCAGCCGATGTTTCCGGTGCTGAGTTTGATGCCGTACCGGATGTCCGGATAATGGCTCGAATCTTCCAGGAGACGGTTCAGGGAGCGGGTACTGCCGTCGGTGGCTTTCACCTCCACGGGGATCAGGGAATCTGCATCCCGGACGAAAAAGTCCATTTCCAGGGTGCCTTGGGTGTTTTTGTAGTAATACAGGCCGTAGCCCTGCTGGACCAGCATCTGGGCGGCCATGTTTTCAAAGAGAGCGCCTTTGTAAACGCCGAAGTTACGGTTCCGGCGCAGATCCAGCTGGGCTTCTTCGTCCAGAGAGGCGATCAGGAGACCGGTGTCGGCAAAATACAGCTTGTACTGGTCTGGGTTGTAATTCCCTTTCAAAGGCAGTTCCGGATGGTCCAGGCAATAGCAGACATTGACGATGCCGGCGTTGGACAGCCAGTCCACTACCCCCAGATATTCCCGGTTCCGGGCTCCGTGGGCCACTTTGGAAATCTGGAATTTTTTGTTTTCCTTTCCCAGAAATACAGGGATTTTCCGGTAGACATTCAGGATTTTTCCTTTGTCCAGGCCGCCGACATATTTGGTGATGTCCTCTTCATAGTCCAGGAGCAGCTGTTGCTGGAGCTGGAGAGTGCCGCTGAAATTGTTCTGCTGGATGAACCGCCAGACTACTGCAGGCATGCCTCCCAGCACCAGATAGTCCTGGAAGTTTTTTTGCAGCACGTCCATTTCCAGCCTGGAAAGGGGCCGGGTTTCCAGCAGATGCTGATAAAAAAGGTCCACCTGTTCCGAAGTGTAGCCTCTGGCCCAGAGAAATTCTTCAAAATCCAAAGGATACAGGGTGATATCTTCCTTGTAGCCCACACTGTTGGATTCGATTTCCTGATAACTGATGCCCATAAGGGATCCGGAACAGATCACATCATAGCGGCCGTCCAGCTGGAAGGCCTTGAGACTGGTAGCGCAGTTGGGACAGGCCTGGAGTTCGTCGAAAAAAATCAGGGTTTCATGGGGCTTCAGCTGCAGGCTGGGGTCCAGGAAGGTGATGTTCTGAAGGATCCGGTTCACATCGAATCCGTCATCAAAGATGTGCCGGTATTCTTTCTGGAGGACAAAGTTGATTTCCACCAGGTGGGTGTAATGGGTGCGGGCAAAATGCTCGATGGCTTCCGTTTTTCCCACCTGCCGGGCTCCTTTGATGATGAGAGGAAGGTGATGGGGGGAATTCTTCCATTGGACCAGGAAGGAATCGATTTTCCGGGTAAGCCGGTTCACAAAAATCACGCCCTTTCTTCTCTAAAAATCACAAAAATCATGGTATTTTAGATGATTATATCACAAAATTATTAAAAATAGGGAGGAGTGCACGGTGGAAAGCGGCAGAGCCCCTTTCCAGTCTCACACCGATGGAGACCATCTGCCGGGGGCAGCTGCTTCTGAACTTGTAAAACCCCCAGGCCGGGACGGGCGGGCCTGCGGCACGCCCTACGGCGTTGGGGTCGGGCATTGTTTGTTCGACTGATTGGACGGGGATGCCGTTGTGACGGCAAAGCGGGCCGGCTGTATGGGCGGTCCTCTTTTGTCATCCAGGGGGGAGGCTTCATAAGGAAACCGTTGTTAGCCGGTTCCTGGACAGCGACGGCGTAGGGGCTTGCCCCAGACAAGCCCGTCCCGGCCGCCCAGGGGGCATAGATTCAAAATGGGGCTGTTGCATGAGCAACAGCCCCCCTTTTTTTCACTTCCCCAACACTTCAAAGATCACCTGATCCAGGGCCTTTGTGGCTTTGGAATGGTACCGGCCCGGGGCCATGGCGGTGCCCAGGGGAATGGAGGTACCGTCTTTGCCCAGGGACAGCAGCTGGGCCCGGTGGAAGTACTGGCGGCTGCTGGCGTAGGTGAAGGCCAGTCCCAGACCGTTGGCGGCCAGGGCAGCGGCAAACAGGGCGGACAGGTTCTCGTTGTAGTAGGTGGGGTTCATGCCGTGGCGGAGGAAGATCCGCCGGGCTTCCCGGCCCAGGATGGTGCCGTAGCCGCTGAGCAGGAATTCGAACCGGGCCGCATCCTGGATGTTGATGTACTGGGACAGTTGGGAAGGCTGCTGACCGGCCTGGCCCTGATGGACCAGTTCCATCACCGGATGGTCCGGATGGGTGATTAGGCAGATTTCGTCGTGCATCAGGAACCGGGCCTGGATCCGGCTGCGTTTTTCCGGCATCACCAGAAGGGCCAGGTCGATTTTCCCGGTGAGCAGCAGCTGTTCCAGGGCCAGGGAATTCTCTTCCACGATCTGGACCCGCACCCCCGGATATTTCTGCTGGAAAGCCTGGAGTACGGGCGGCAGCAGGAAGGATCCCCGGAAAGAACTGATTCCCAGGATCACATGGCCCCCTTTCAGGTTGCCGATATCCTGGATCTCGTCCTTGGCCCGGTGGAATTCCGCCAGGGTATCCTGGGCGAACCGGATCATCCGTTTTCCCGGTTCCGTGGGCCGGATGCCGCTGGAAGTGCGGATGAACAGTTTGTATCCTAAATGAGACTCTGTGGTGCTGAGAAACTGGGACAGGCTGGACTGGGCCATGAACAGCCGTTCCGCCGCCCGGGAAATGCTCTTTTCTTCCGCCAGGGCAAGCAGGTAGTGAAGTTCCCGAAGATCCATCGTATCCTCTCCTTTACCATCGGTATTTCCTATACAAGATATCATATTTTATCGGCTTCTGCAATAGCCAGCCCCGCGGTACACTAAAAGCAAATTTATTCAGAATACTTGTATAACAGGGAGGAATCAGAATGAGCAGAGTTTCACTGAAGGGAATCTGCGATATGCATGTGCACACCAATCCGGATCTGCGGCTGCGGGCCTACAACGATCTGGAACTGGCGGATGCGGCGGTGCGGGTGGGGGCCCGGGCCATTGTGATCAAGTCCCACCTGGGGTTCACGGTGAACCGGGCGGCCATTGCCAATGCTTATGTGAAGAAGGTCTATGGGGACAGCACCAACTTCACCATGTACGGCGGGGTGGTCATGAACAAAGTCATCGGGGGTGTGAACCCGGAAGCGGTGGAAAAAGGCCTGAAGCTGGGGGCCAAGGTAATCTGGCTGCCCACCCAGTCCGCCCGGCGGCATCTGGAAAAAATGGGGAAAAATCCCGATGAGGGAATCCAGCTGGTCCGGGACGGGAAAGTGATCCCGGAACTGGAAACGGTGTTCGGTCTGATCAAAGACCATGATGCAGTACTGGCCACCGCCCATGTATCTCCGGAAGAGGCTTTTGTGGTGGTGGAAGCGGCCCGGAAGGCCGGGGTGGAAAAAATCGTCATCACCCATCCGGAATGGTGGGTGTGCGGGTACACCCTGGAAGACCAGATCCGTCTGGTGAAGGATTATGACGTGATCCTGGAACGGTGCTATGCCCAGAACATGGGGAAAGGGAAGAAGTATCACATGAACCTGCGGGAAAATGCGGAACTGATCCAGGCTGTAGGGTACCAGCATGTCATGGTGGATACGGACGGGGGACAGACGGAAAATCCGGACTGGGAAACGGAAATCTACGAATACATGCATTACCTGGTGGAATACGGGATTCCTGAAGAACAGGTGTACTACATGACCAAAACCATTCCCTACCGGCTGCTGGGCATCCAGGAAGAACCGGTGGGCGCAGCCAAAGACTGAAACAAGGGGGAGGAAGCATTATGCTGAGTGCGGCGATTGTTCTGGCCATAGCCATTGCCATTTATCTGGGGTATAAAACCGGTCTGAACACCGGGCTGTTCTGTATTGTCTTTGCTTATCTGATCGGGTGTCTGGTCATGGGGCTGAAACCCAAAGCGGTGATCGGGTTCTGGCCCATCAGTACCATGTTCGTGATTTTGTCCGTGTCCCTGTTCTACAATGTGGCGGCCATCAACGGGACTCTGGAAAAAATGTCCGGCTCCCTGCTCTATGCCTGCCGGAAATTCCCGGGGATGCTGCCCTATGCCCTGTTCGGAGTGGCCGTGGTGCTGTCGGTGATGGGGGCCACCTATTTTACGGTGCTGGCTTTCTTGGCGCCCATTACCCTTTTGATCTGTGATGAATCCCGGATGGACAAACTCACCGGGGCGGTGGCCATCAACTGCGGGGCCCTGTGCGGCGGGAACTTTCCCACCTCCAATCTGGGGGTGATTTTCCGGGGGCTGTCGGATACAGCCTATGAAGCCCTGAAGCTGAAGGCTCCCATGGATTCCTTTGCCATGGAAATGGAAATCTTCCTGCTGTCCTTTGCCTTTTCCCTGGTGCTGATCACCCTGTTCCGGTACGGCATCAAGGCCAATCGGAACATCGGCCAGGGGGTCACCTTCAAAAAGCCGGAACCTTTTACGAAAGTCCAGAGCCAGACCCTGACCTTGATGCTGGTGATGATGGTCGTGGTGCTGGTGTTCCCCCTGCTGAAGATCCTGGTGCCCGGGAACGCAGGAATCGCCTATATGGCCGGTAAAGTGGATGTGGGCCTGGTGGCCATTATCTTCGCAGTGATTGCCCTGTTGATGAAGCTGGCTCCCCAGAAGGAAGCCATTTCGAAGATTCCCTGGAACACCATCATCATGATTGCCGGGGCCGGGATGCTGATTGCGGTGGCGGTGAAAGCCGGGACCATCAAGATGCTCAGCGCCTGGGTGGGAGCCAATGTGCCCACGCCGCTGATCCCTCTGGCTTTCTCCATCATTGCCGCCATCATGAGCTTCTTCAGTTCCACCACCGGGGTGGTGACCCCGGCTCTGTTCCCTCTGATTCCGGGTCTGGCGGAAAGCACTGGATTGTCTGCCTCCGCCTTGTTTGCCTGTACGGTACTGGGGGCCCAGTCCAGTGCCATCAGTCCCTTCTCTTCCGGCGGGTCTTTGATCCTGGGGTCCACGCCCAAAGAAGAGGACCGGAACACCCTGTTCAACAAGCTGCTGCTCCGGGCGGTGCCTGTCAGTGTCCTGGCGGCAGCTGCCTACAATTTTATTGTGGCATTTGTGCTGTAAGGAAAAGTGCGGGTTCCTTTGAAAGGTTAACCCCTCAGGCCGGGACGGGCGGGCCTGCGGCACGCCCCTACGGCGTTGGGGTCGGGCATTGTTTGTTCGACCGATTGGACGGGAATGCCGTCCAAGGGAGAGTCTCCATAAGGAAACTGTTGTTAGCCGGTTCCTGGACAGCGACGGCGTAGGGGCTTGCCCCAGGCAAGCCCGTCCCGGCCGCCCAGAGGGCATAGATTCAAAAAGGACCCGCCTCCATGAGAGGCGGGTCCTTTCCTTCGGCAATTGACAATTGACGGGGCTGCTGTGCCTGGCGCAGCAGTCCCTATTCCTTACACTCCTTGCAGAGCCCCAGGAAATAGGTCTGGTGGCAGCGGATGGTGAAACCGGTTTTTTTGGCCACGTCCTGGTCCAGGTGTTTGTGGTAGGCAAAATCCAGGTTGAACACCTTGCCGCATTTTTCGCAGCGGAAATGGGGGTGGGGATGGGGATCCACATCGTAGCGCATGGTCCCGTCGCCTACATCCACAGTCTGGATCAGGTGCATCCGGCAGAAAAATCCCAGAGACTGGTAGATAGTGGCAAAACTCAGGGTAGGCATCTGCTGCCGCACTTTTTCATAGATTTCTGTAGCCGTGGGATGGTCTTCGGGGCCGGTAAAGGCCCGGTATACTTCCAGCCGCTGGGGGGTGATCTTCATCCCCTGGGCTTTTAGGACTTCTGACAGTTCCTTTGGACTGAGCATGGCAAAGCCTCCTTATATATAGATAGAATAAAATTGTTAAAAGAGAAGTTTCTTTAATAATAACTTTTAATACGTAAAATGTCAATAAAATCAGCCATTTCCAATGGACGGCTTCCTCCATAACCAAACAGTTCATCCCAAGAGGGGAGATGTTGTGTTACAATTATATGATAAGATTTTGGAAAAGATCAGGGAGTGTGAAACCATATGGCGCAAGGACAGGAAAAAGAAATCAAACTGCTTTCCACCAAGGCGGGCCGCCGGAAATTCTTCCAGCTGCCTCTGGTGAAGGAAAAAATCATTCCCGGCAGCCGGCATACCCTGGACCTTTGGAACCAGTACCTGGATACCCGGGACCGGAAACTGACCCGCAGCGGCATGGCCTACCGGATCCGCCGGACCAACGGGAAGGCCTTCGAAGCTACGGTGAAAAGCCAGGGGAAGACGGTGAACGGCTTCTCCAGCCGGGAGGAATACACGGTGCCTCTGACAAAGCCGGAGCCGGTGCTCCAGGGCTTTGCTCCCCAGCTGGACCAGAAGCTCCAGACCCTGCTCCAGGAAGACGAACTGCTTCCTTTGTGTACCGTGGAATTTACCCGGAAAACGGCTCTGATCCAGCTGTCCGCCGTGACGGTGGTGGAAGCGGCCCTTGACCAGGGAACCTTGACCGCCGGGGATAAAAAGGCTCCCATAGAGGAACTGGAACTGGAGATCAAACGGGGCCAGGAACGGGACCTGCTGCGGTTTACGGCGGCTCTGGCCCAGGCCATCCCTCTGTGGCCGGAAGAGCGGAGCAAGTTCAAACGGGGGCTGGATCTTACCGGCTGGAAGGGGAACCCACCCAAAGACGGGAAGGCACCTGGCTGGAATCAGGAAACGGAGCCGTCGGAAGTGTGGCGGACCCTGGTCCAGCAGGCCCTGGGCAGGGGACTGGATCTTCTGGTGCCCGGAGAGAACCGGGAATTTGAGAGCCGGGAACTGCTCACTGTTCTCCAGCAGTGCGCCGGACTGTGGAACCTGGGCCAGGGCTTTTTGTCCCGGACCTCCTGGAAAAAGGGTCGGGATCTGTTGGACGGGCTCCTGGGGGTGCTGGAACCGGTGGACTACCTGGAAACGTCTGACCGGCAGCGGGAAAAGCCTTTCCCGGAAGAGCTCCTCTCCCTGGAACCGGCCTGGCAGTGGCTGGAAGACCGGTGGGTGGCGGCGGCTCAGCACTGTGCGGACTGCTGCGCCCGGGAAGCGGCAGCGGCCCTGTGGCAGCTGCTGTACCTGGCCACCCTGGCCAAAAAGGACGGAGAGAACCCAACCCTGGAAAAATTCCTCCAGGTCCGGTGGAACCGGTGGCAGCAGGAACAGCAGTTCCTGGAAGATGCCGGCAGCCCGGATCCCTGGGAACGGAAAGGGCAGCTGGAAGACCTGGCCGGGCTCCTGACCCTGGAACGGGGCTTGGGAGAAAAACGGCTGGTGAAGCGAGGGGAAGCTTACTGGGAAAAGTGGTGGAAATACTGCCGCAGCTATGCCCGGACCGGAGCCCTGGCGGAAGGGGCCGAAGGAGCCCGAGACCGGGAACTGACCCTGTCCCTGGCAGCCCTCTGCGGCCAGGAAGGGATCCGGACGGAGAAACGGAGGGACAAGGCGGATGCCGCCGGAAAGGCCTTCTTCCGGGAAGTGGCCCGTCATCCGGAATGGTCCTGTCTGGCCAAAGAAAAATAAAATCAAAAAAAGTCAAAAAAACGAAAATAATATTTGACTTTTTGACTTTTAATGGGTATAATAAGACCCGGGAAGTGAGAAAAGAGACTTCCCGGGCCCTGTTTGTTTCGGGCTCTGAATGAAGAAGATAACCCATTGATCCAATGGTTTTTGGAGGTGTTTGTTATGCAGGCAGAACGCTTGAGTGACGAAGTGCGTGGATTGTTGGAAGCTGCCCAGCAGCAAGCCGTTATGAATTACAACCAGGAACTGACCACCGTCCATCTGCTGTCTGCCATGTGCAGCCAGCCGGACGGGTTCTTCAAGTTTGTGCTGAAGAGCCTGAACGTGGATGAGGCCCAGTTCAGCCGGGAGGTGGACCGTCTGCTGAAGCAGATCCCTTCCGTGAAGGGGTCCGATCAGCTGAGCATGAGCACGGGCCTGGCCCGGGTGTTCGCCCTGGCGGAAAAAGCCGCCGGCCAGAACCCGGTGACTGCATCCCATTTGCTGGCCGCCCTGTGTGAAGACGGGGATACGGAAGTGGTGGACCTGTGCAAAAAGTACGGGATCACCCGCAGTGCCATCCGTGGTTTGATCGACAAGTATGAAAACAATGGGGATGCGGATGAAAACCGCAAGACCCTGGAGAAATTCGGCCAGGACTTGACCCAGAAAGCCCGGGACGGGAAGCTGGATCCGGTAATCGGCCGTGACGATGAAATCCGTCGGACCATCGAAATCCTGTCCCGCCGGAAAAAGAACAACCCGGTGCTGATCGGTGAACCGGGCGTGGGCAAAACCGCCATTGTGGAAGGCCTGGCCCGCCGGATCGTGGCCGGGGACGTTCCTGAATCCCTGAAGAATAAGACCCTGTATGCCCTGGACCTGGCGTCCCTGGTGGCCGGGGCCAAGTACAGAGGGGAATTTGAGGAACGGTTGAAGAAAGTCCTGAAAATCGTGTCCGATTCTGCCGGCCAGATCATCATGTTCATCGATGAACTGCACACGGTGGTGGGAGCCGGGGCTTCTGAAGGCTCCATGGATGCGGGGAACATCCTGAAACCCATGCTGGCCAGAGGGGAACTCCGGTGCATCGGTGCCACCACCCTGAAGGAATACCGGAAATACATTGAAAAGGATTCCGCCCTGGAACGGCGTTTCCAGCCGGTGCTGGTGAAGGAACCCAGTGTGGAGGACACCATTTCCATCCTGAGAGGGCTGAAGGAACGGTACGAAGTCCATCATGGGGTCCGGATCAAGGATTCCGCCTTGGTGGCTGCTGCCACGTTGAGCAACCGGTACATCAATGACCGGTTCCTGCCGGACAAGGCCATCGACCTGGTGGATGAAGCCGCTGCCCGTCTGCGGGTGGAAATCGATTCCATGCCTACGGAACTGGATGAAAGCCGTCGCCGGATGCTCCAGCTCCAGATTGAGGAACAGGCCCTGTCCAAGGAAGAGGACGATGCTTCCAAGGCCCGTCTGGAAAAGATCAAAGAGGAACTGGCCAAACTGAAGGGCGAGAACGACAAGCTCATGGACCAGTGGAAGGCCGAAAAGGGCGGCATTGCCAAGATTCGTCAGGTCAAGAAGGATATGGACAATGTGAAGAAGGAAATGGAAGAAGCGGAACGGTCCTATGACCTGAACCGTCTGGCGGAACTGAAGTACGGCAAGCTGCCGGAACTCCAGAAACAGCTGGCGGCCCTGGAAAAAGAGGAACATTCCGACAAACGCCTGCTGAAGGAAGAAGTGGACGAGGATGATATCGCCAAGGTGGTGAGCACCTGGACGGGCATCCCTGTGAACCGTCTGATGGAAGGAGAAAAGAAGAAACTGGCGCACCTGCCGGAAATCCTCCACAAACGGGTGATCGGCCAGGACGAAGCGGTGGAAGCTGTCAGCGAAGCCGTAATCCGGGCCCGGGCCGGGATCAAGGATCCCAACAAACCCATCGGTTCCTTCATCTTCCTGGGGCCTACCGGTGTGGGCAAGACCGAACTGGCCAAAGCCCTGGCGGAAGTGCTGTTCAATGATGAAAAGAGCATTATCCGTATCGATATGAGTGAATACATGGAGAAACATACGGTGTCCCGTCTGATCGGTGCCCCTCCTGGATATGTGGGCTATGAAGAAGGGGGCCAGCTGACGGAAGCGGTGCGGCGCCATCCTTATTCCGTGATCCTGTTCGATGAAATCGAAAAGGCTCACCCGGATGTGTTCAACGTACTGCTCCAGGTGCTGGACGACGGCCGTTTGACTGACGGCCAGGGCCGTATGGTGGACTTCAAGAATACCCTGATCATCATGACCAGCAACCTGGGGTCCCATGAGATCATGGAAAAGAAGGGCAACATCAGCAAGGACGAAGTCCGGAGCATGCTGATGAAGTTCTTCCGGCCGGAATTCCTGAACCGGGTGGACGACATTGTGGTGTTCAAACCTCTCCAGGAAGAACAGCTGAAAGACATTGTACGGTTGATCCTGAACCATCTGGGCAGCCGGCTCCACAGCCAGCTGGAACTGACCCTGACGGCCACCGACGACGCCGTTGCCTACCTGGCCAAAGCCGGGTTCGACCCTGCCTTTGGGGCCCGTCCTCTGAAGAGACTGATTGTCCATACGGTGGAAACCGTAGTGAGCAACAAGATCGTCCAGGGCGAGATCCAGAGAGGGGACCATATCGAAGTGGTTCTCCAGAACGGGAACATCGACGTGGTAAAGAAGTGAATACAAAAGGAGCTGCTGCACGTGTGGAAATCACATACGTGCAGCAGCTCCTCTTTTTACCCCTCCAGTACGTGGAGGATCCGGTACAGTTTTTCTTTCAAATCGGCCACTTCTTCGGCTGTGAACAGGGGACCTTTCCGGTTGATCAGGCAGCCCATGGCATGGGGGACTTTCAGGGCCTTGTCCCGGAGGGCCAGTCCATCGGGGGTGATTTCCACCATGACGATCCGCTCATCTTCAGGCTTCCGGGAACGCTTCACATAGCCCATGGCCTCCAGCTTCTTCAGCCCCGGGGTCAGGGTCCCGGAATCCAGGTAAAGCCGTTTTCCCAGGTCATGCATGGTCGTGGACTTTTCTTCCCAGAGCACCATCATGGTTACATACTGGGCATAGGTGAGGCCGATTTCTTTCAGGAAGGGAGTATAGGCAGCTACGATTTTCCGGGCGCTGGCATACAGGGGAAAGCAAAGCTGGTTTTTCAGCAGCAGGGGATTGCAGGCATCCTTTTCATTCATATCGATCATACCTCCGGTACGGAAAAATTTTTGACTGCACTTTATTGTAACAGGAAAAGAACATGAGAACAAATTAAATTTAGCAAAATTAAATAAAACGGGTATAATGGGTTTCACAAGAGGCCGATGGCCAGAAGAAAAGAAACAGAAAGCTCCGCTTTACGGGGGCAAGGGAAAACAGGAGGAAAAGACAATGAGCATTTACGGACAGACCAAAGGAACGGAACTGGAAGCTATGGCAAAAAACATGATGCAGGGAGAAGCCAACGGCACCATGATGTATTATGCACTGGCCCGGCTGGCCAAAGAACAGGGCTATGAAGATCTGGTGCCCCTGTTCATCGAAGCCGCCAACCAGGAAGCGGTCCATGCGGGCTTCTATGCCGTGCTCAACGGGAAATATCCCCAGGATTTCTGGGGCCTGGTGAAAACCCTCCAAAAAGCGGAAACCAATGGGGAGGCCCAGGTAAAGGGCATGGCGGACAAGGTGCGGGCTGCCGGGTTTGCCGAAGCGGCTGACGAAATGGAAGTGTTTGCCAAACAGGAAGGCCACCATGGGGAACTGATGGCGGAAATCCTGGCCCGGTATCCTCAGGCAGAGAAAAAGGAAAAGGCCAAAAAGGTGTATGTGTGCCCGGTCTGCGGCTATGAATACGAAGGGGACATCAACAGCGAAAGCGACGACTGGGTCTGCCCTCTCTGCGGCCAGCCCAAAAGTGCGTTCAAGGAAGTAAAATAAGAGGATGAAAAACAGGGGGTGCTGCACATACCGTGCAACACCCCCTTCTTGACATTTCCGGGAATTTTTTCTACTATGTACTCTCAGAATGTATTTTTGTGTCTGAAGGTGAAACTGTTGGAAAACGAAAATCCTGCTTTTGTGCGCCGGGCGGATGCCCGGCTGTTTCTGTCCATATTGGCCGCGGGGGCGGTTCAAGGTTTTCGACCCAGGCGAAATATCGCCAGAGCCGAACGCTCCGTGTATCAAAGGAGGCTCATCATGTCATTTGGCAAAGGGAAAGAATATCTGGATACCAGGGGATCTGGGGGACCGGATCTTCGTTCTGGAATAACGAATAAGGAAGGATGTTGTTTATGAATCCACTGATTGCACCGGAAAACACCTGGCTGCTGCTGGCCCTGACCTGCGGGGTGGTGGCAGGCTCCATCTGGCTGGAACAGACCTATGCCTGGGCCTCTCGGATTTCCGGGGCCGTACTGGCCCTGGTGGCGGCCATTGTGCTGGTGAACCTGAACGTGATCCCCAGCCATGCCCCCATTTATGACGATATCATCTGGGGATACGCCGTACCCCTGGCCATTCCTCTGCTGCTGCTCCAGGCCAACCTGACGAAGATCTGGCAGGAAACCGGCCGGCTGCTGTTCATTTTCCTCATCGGGGCGGTGGGGACCGTGTGCGGCGCCGTGCTGGGCTGCTGGCTTTTGGGGAGCCGGATCGACGGGCTGGCCAAGGTGGCGGCCATGATGACCGGGTCCTACATCGGAGGCGGGGTCAATTTCGTGGCCCTGGCCGACGCCTTCCACACGGAAGGGACCCTGGTTTCCGCTACGGTGGTGGCGGACAACCTGAATATGGCGGTGTATTTCCTGGTACTGCTGAAATGTGTGGGCAGCGCCTTTTTCCAGAAACACTATCCCCATCCCCACATGGACCGGGTGGCCCGGGAAGGACGGGAAGACGCTCAGACCCAGGCGGCAGCCTACTGGCAGCCCAAGAACATTTCCTTAAAGGACATTGCCCTGGACCTGTTCTATGCGGTGGCGGTGGTGACCCTGTCCCAGAACCTGGGGAAGGCCCTGGGGGCCGCCATTCCCACCGGCAGCGGCCTGGGACACATGGCCAATACCTTCTTCAGCAGCCAGTATGTGTGGATCACCCTGTTTTCCATGGGGTTCGCCACCTTTTTTGAAAAACAGGCGGCAGACCTGGCCGGAGCCCAGGAAATCGGCACCTATTTCATCTACCTGTTCTTCTTCGCCATCGGGGTGCCCGCTTCCATCCTGGAAATCCTCCGGAACGCGCCGCTGCTGTTCGTGTTCTGCTTCCTGATGGTGGTGGTGAACATGGCCTTCTGCTTTGTGGGAGGGAAACTGTTCCATTTCAGCCTGGAAGACATCGTCCTGGCTTCCAATGCCAACATCGGAGGCCCCACCACCGCGGCAGGAATGGCCATTTCCCAGGGCTGGACGGCCCTGGTGGGCCCCAGCATGCTGGTAGGCACCTTCGGCTACGTAATCGGCACCTATCTGGGTATGGTGGTCGGGGGAATATTGGGGGCGTGAAAAAGGGACTGTTGCTCTTGCAACAGTCCCTTTGCTTTCCCCTTTATCCGCTCCGCCTCTTCCCCTTCCACCAGGGTGGGACGGTAATCGTTCCAGTCCGGGGTGGAGGAGATCCGGCAGGGGATCACTTTTCCCGGGTCCGTTCCCACCAGATGGCCGTCCCGGAACCGGAAGGTCTGCTGGTAGATGAAGGTGTCCTTGTCTCCCGGGTTGCTGTTGCCTCCGAAACAGAAATTCCCCAGGCTGTAGCAGATGGTCTTTCCCTTGTAGATTTCCAGAGGCTGGATCACATGGGGATGGGACCCCAGCACCAGGTCGGCTCCGTGATCCACCGCCAGATGGGCCAGCCACACCTGGTCTTCATCCGGATGGGTTTCCAGTTCGCTGCCCCAGTGGAAATAGACCACTTTCAGCCGGGCCCCTTTTTCCCTGATTTTGGCCAGTTCTGCCACCAGCTGATCGGCGGCCCCGGCTTCCAGGGCGTTGATCCCCACCAGGCCTACGGGGATTCCCTTCACCGGGAGGATCTGGCTTTCCTCATAGCCGAAGGGCATGATCCCGTTGTCGCCCAGGGTCTTGAAGGTGTCCCAGTACCCGTCGTTCCCATAGTCGTAACTGTGGTTGTTGGCCAGGGAGGCGGCTTCCACGCTGCCGGCTTTCAGCACTTCCACATAGGCCGGATCGCCCCGGAAGGCGAAGGTCTTGTCCTGGCGCTGGCCCCGGGTGGTGAGAGGGCCTTCCAGGTTCACCACCGTCAGGTCGTCCTTGGCAAAAACGGACTGGACGCCTGCCAGGAATACGGAACCATCTCCGCCGGCGGCGTCCCAGGCAGCCGGGAAGGTGGCCTCATAGCCAAAGCTTTCTTCCGTGCCCAGGGTGCAGTCCCCGGCGGCACTGAGGGTCACGGTGGTGATGGGGTCCTCCGGAGGCCGGGGTGCCGGAGCGGGAGAGACAGGGGCCGCCGGGGCCGGGAGAGTTTCCGGTGATCCGGGAGATGCTTCCGGAGCCGCAGGAGCGGCTGCCGGGGCGGCAGGGGTTTCCGCCGGGACCGGCGCCGGTACCTTCCGGGCTCCCAGAGACGCCGGGGAGGCCAGGGCGGGAGCTGCCAGAAAGGTCAGGGCCGCCAGACAGGAAATGAACAGGGTGGAAATGGGATGGGTCATAGAGCAGGTTCCTTTCTCTGAAATTTCAGTGCTTATCATAATGAGCCGCATAGCGGCTCC
>NZ_FR902108.1:0-662 GCF_000437815.1 Acidaminococcus sp. CAG:542 | reverse complement strand
AGTCGGACAGAGCCTGGCTGCCCCAGGCCAGGGCCACTGCTGTGTCTCCAGAAGCCTGGCTGCCGCCGCCAACGGCCAGGGCGCCCTTTCCATTGGCAGAGGATCCGTTCCCCACTGCCAAGGTATTGATATCCCCATTAGACGTAGTCCCGGCATCCACCGAACTGGCGGCCCATACCGGATGCACGCCGCTCAGCAGCAGGCCACCGGCTGCACAGACAGCCAAGAGACTGGTCTTCAGGCTCTTCCCTGCTCCGCCGCTGATTCGTTCACTTTTGTCCTTCCCATGGCTCTTGGCCAATTCGGACACCACCACATAGGCGTTCCGTACTTTGCTCCAGATGACCTTGTAAATTCTGTTCATGGTTTCTTTCCTCCCCGGGCCCTTCTGCCCCTGTTTGCCCTATGGGCAAATTTCTATTTTTTGAAAAAATTGTGTTTTTATGAAATTTCTATTTCACGTTGAATTTTCTTTCAGGAATCATTATTGATTCATTCGTAAAAAAATAATCTCTGCGAGCTGTTTTCTCCCCTTTCAGCAAATCCATGCCGTTGATCCGGTTCTTATGCTACCATTCTCAGGAGAGTTTTTACAACTTGTAAAGATTATTTATAATTTATGTATATTCTAGTGTTATTTTATGGAACATATGTATATACAC
>NZ_FR902107.1:0-1175 GCF_000437815.1 Acidaminococcus sp. CAG:542 | reverse complement strand
TGCGTTTCCATTCAGCAGCATCTGCCCTTGGCAGATGGTTTCCTTCGGCCATTGAATGCTGACAAAAAAAGACGCTGCTTCCGCAGCGCCTTTTTTCCAATTACTCCCCGAACTTCTTTCCGGTGAGCATTTCGTAGGCTTCTTTGTATTTGGCGATGGTCTTGTCGATTACATCCTGGGGCAGCAGGTAGTCGCTGTTGGGATGGGCCTTCAGCCAGTCACGGACGAACTGTTTGTCGTAGGAAGGCTGGCTCTTGCCGGCTTCGTAGCCTGCCAGGGGCCAGAACCGGGAGCTGTCGGGAGTGAGCATTTCGTCACCCAGGACCACTTCGCCTTTTTCGTTCAGGCCGAATTCGAATTTGGTGTCGGCGATGATGATGCCTCTTTCATAGGCATAGTCGGCGCATTTCTTGTACAGGGCGATGGTGGCGTCCTTGATGGCCTTGGTGTATTCGGCCCCTTTCCCCGGGAAGATCTTTTCCAGGTAGGTGACGCACTGTTCTTCGGTGATGTTTTCGTCATGGTCGCCCAGTTCTGCTTTGGTGCTGGGGGTGAAGAGAGGTTCAGGGAGCTTCTGGCATTCCTTCAGCCCTTCGGGCATTTTGATGCCGCAGACGGTGCCGTTTTCCTTGTAGGATTCCCAGCCGCTGCCGGTGATGTAGCCCCGGACGATGCATTCCACAGGGATCATGTTCAGTTTCCGGCATTTCATGCTCTTGCCGGCAAATTCCGGAGTCCGGAAGAATTCAGGCATATCCGCCGGGTCCACACTGATCATGTGGTTGGGGATGATGTCTTTGGTATAGTCGAACCAGAATTTGGACATCTGGGTCAGGACGGCCCCTTTGTCGGTAATGGTGTTTTTCAGAATGTGGTCGAACGCGGAGATCCGGTCAGAAGCCACCATGATCAGGCTGTCGCCCAGATCGTAGATTTCACGAACTTTCCCAGATTTAACGGGTTTGTATTCCTGCATGATCCATCCTCCTTGAATATAGACAGTAAAATCCTGTATCCCTATCATATCACAGCCAGGGGATTTCGTCGAATAATTTTCTCATTATGGGTGGGAATGTTTGTTTCATATGGTACGGAATGGGGAGGTGGGTAAGTGGGTAAGTGAGTAGGTGATTAAGTGGAATGGAATGGAAACGCAGCTGGCGCTGCTAACCCAC
>NZ_FR902106.1:0-1095 GCF_000437815.1 Acidaminococcus sp. CAG:542 | reverse complement strand
GGGGTGGCGGCTCTGGCTACGGCCAGCGGCGCCGCTGCCGTGACCTACGCCATGCAGGCACTGGTCCATGCCGGTCAGCACATTGTCTGCGCCACCACCGTATACGGCGGCACCTACAACCTGTTCGAACACACCTTCCCTGATTTCGGCATTGAAACCACTTTCGTGGATCCCACCAAAGGGGTCCAGGTCTTCGAAGAGGCCGTACGGGAAAACACCCAGGCCATTTACATTGAATCCGTGGGCAACCCCAATGCCAACCTGATCGACATCGAGGCCGTGGCCGCCATTGCCCACAAACACAAGATCCCTCTGGTTGTGGACAGCACTTTTGCCACTCCTTACCTGCTGCGGCCCTTTGAACACGGGGCTGATGTGGTAGTCCATTCCGCTACCAAATTCATCGGCGGCCATGGCACCACCCTGGGGGGCATCATCGTGGACAGCGGCAAGTTCGACTGGGTGGCTTCCGGCCGGTTCCCCTGGCTGGTTGACCCCAACCCCAGCTACCATGGGATTAGCTTTGCCAAAGACGTGGGCCCTGCCGCCTATGTAACCTATATCCGGACCCTGATCCTCCGGGATACCGGGGCCACCATTTCTCCCTTCAACGCGTTCCTGCTGCTCCAGGGCACCGAAACCCTGTCCCTGCGGGTGGAACGTCAGGTGGAAAACGCCTTGAAAGTGGTGGACTTCCTGGCCCAGGATCCCCATGTGGCCAAGGTGAACCATCCTTCCCTGCCCAACCATCCGGATCATGAACTGTACAAGAAGTACTTCCCCAACGGCGGGATTTCCATCTTTACCTTTGAAATCAAAGGAGGCGCCGCCGCTGCCCAGAAGTTCATCGACCATCTGAAGATCTTCTCCCTCCTGGCCAATGTGGCGGATGTGAAGAGCCTGGTGATCCATCCGGCTTCCACCACCCATTCCCAGATGAACGAAGAAGAACTGGCAGCTTCCGGGATTACCCCGGCCACCATCCGGCTGTCCATCGGCACGGAACATATCGACGATATCATCGACGATCTGAAGCAGGCCTTTGCCGCTTTGGATTGATGGAAAAAGGGACTGTGAAAAAATGAGAAATCATTT
>NZ_FR902105.1:3166-8017 GCF_000437815.1 Acidaminococcus sp. CAG:542 | reverse complement strand
ACAGCGGCGGAAAGAGGAGCAGGAACGGCAGAAGGAACGGGAAAAAGTCCGTCAGGAAGCCCAGGCCTATATTTACGGCCGGACGGAAGAGGCGGAACGGAAAGCCCTGGAAGACCGGGCGGTTGGACGGGAAACCTTCCGGCTCCGGCAGGAACAGAAGGCGGAAGCCCTGGAACAGAAGGAACCGGGGACCAGCCGGTTCCGGAGGCGGAAAAAGGCGGCAGCACCTGCCGGATCTGAAAAAACAGGCAAAAAAGGGACCCGGCGCCGTGGAAAACGCCGGCTGAACTGGCCCCGGGTGCTGCTGCTCCTGGGTTCCGTGGCTCTCCTGATTGCCTCCTATGTGACCCTCCACCAGCCCTGGCTGGCTTTTGGCCGGCTGGAAGTCACCGGGAACACAGTGGTGACCCTGGATGAAGTGAAGGAAATGGGGGACGCCGGTGATCCGCTGAACATCTTCAACATCAACCGGAAGAAGCTCCTTACCAGTCTCCGGAGTGACTACCGGGTGGAAAAGGCCGACCTGGCCCTGGGCTGGCCCAACATCCTCCGGGTGGTGATCACGGACCGGCAGCCGGCTCTGTATGTGGCCATGGAAGGGACCCAGTATGCCAAGCTGGATCCTACCGGCCACATTATCGGCCTGGCAGACGGAATCACCGGGGGAGACGCTCCCTTTGTGTCCGGCTGGCACATTGCCCAGGGGGAACTGGGGGATATGACGGAAGATGAAGAAATCCAGGGGATCCTGAGCTTCCTCCGGAAACTGGATCCGGAGCTGAAGGAACGGATCATGGAAATCCATGTGGACGAAAACAAGAGCCTGAAGATCTACCTGCACAACGGGATCCCGGTGATCCTGGGCACCTATGAAAATGCCCAGAGCAAGCTGAAGACCTTCAAGGCCATCTGCCAGGAACTGGAAGCCAAGAAAATCAAGGCGCAGTATATCGACCTGACCTACGAAAAACCGTATATTAAACTGTAACAAGGAGAATGCCATGGTCTTTCGCAGTCATAGAGAGAAGTTCTTCCTGTTTCTGGTGTGCCTGATCGTGGGCACCATGATATCCACTCAGTTCCGCAGCGCTGAACAGGCCAAACAGTCTGTGAACCAGCAGCGGGCGGAAGATCTGGTGGAGAAACTGAAGAACGCGGAAAAAGAAAACAAGGAACTGGCCAACCGGCTGGAAGAACTGGAGACCCAGGGAGCCGGTGGGGACAAGAAAGTCCTTAACGACCTGAAGATCAAATCCGGGGAAGTGGCCCTGAAAGGCCCCGGGGTGGTGGTCACGGTGAACGACAGCCAGGTGAAACCCAAGGCCGGGGAGAACCCCAACCTGTATGTGATCCACGATGATGATCTGCTGCGGCTTTTGAACGAACTCCGGGCCGCAGGGGCGGAAGCCCTGGCCATCAACAGGGAACGGCTGCTGGATGTATCGGAAGTCCGGTGCGCCGGGCCCACTGTTTCGGTGAACAACACCCGGTTCACCCCGCCCTACGAGATCCGGGCCATCGGGGATCCCCAGACTCTGGAAAGCGCCCTGCGGCTCCGGGGCGGAGTGGTGGAAACCCTGAAGTTCTGGGGGATTTCCGTGGACGTGAAGAAAAAGGACAGCGTGGAGATCCCTGCCTACAAGGGAACCCGTCATTTTGAATATGCCAAGGTGGAAGAGGGGGGAGCCAAATGATCTATGCCCTGTTGGGACTGGCGGCGGGCATCGCCCTGGGAGCCTATTTCCCGGTGGTGCCGCCCATGTACAGCAAACTGGTGGCCGTGGCTTTCATGGGCTGCCTGGATGCGGCGTTCGGCGGCTTCCGGTCTTCCCTGGAAGGTCATTTCGACCACCGGATCTTCCTCAGCGGCTTCTTTGCCAACGGGATCTTCGCCGTGTTCCTGTGCTATTTCGGATACCGGCTGGGAATCGACCTGTACTACGTGGCCCTGATTGCTTTCGGTCTGCGGATCTTCAACAACATCGCCATTATCCGGCGGCTGCTGATGGGGAGCTGATGGTTCGGTGAACAATCTCCGGTAAAGAAGGCAAAATTTTCCCCAAAATGGGGATGAAATATTATCTGTTAAATGGTATACTAGATATAGTGTACGAAGAAACAAACTATCCAATCACACAATAGATGAGGAGGACCATGAAACATGTTTGAGGCAGACAAAGATACGATGGATCAGCCCCTGGAAAAAATCAAGGTCATCGGTGTGGGCGGCGGCGGCAACAACGCCGTGGACCGCATGATCGAGGCCGGACTCCAGGGTGTGGAATTCGTCGCTGTGAACTGCGATGCGCAGCAGCTGAAAAAATCCAGCGCCCCCACCAAGATCCAGATCGGTGAGGACGAAACCAGAGGCCTGGGTGCAGGGGCCAACCCGGAAGTAGGGGAAAAATCTGCAGAAGAATCCAAAGACGTACTGGCAGAATGCGTGAAAGGTGCTGACATGGTCTTCATTACCGCTGGTATGGGCGGCGGTACCGGTACCGGTGCAGCCCATGTGGTGGCAGAAATGGCCAAACAGGCCGGCGCTCTCACCGTTGGCGTTGTGACCAAGCCCTTCTCCTTTGAAGGACGCCGTCGTTTCAACGTGGCTGAACAGGGGATTGCCAACCTGAAAGCCAAGGTGGATGCCCTGATCACCATCCCCAACGACCGTCTGCTCCAGGTTGTGGATAAACGGACTTCCATGAAAGATGCCTTCAAACTGGCCGATGATGTGCTGCGCCAGGGCGTACAGGGAATCTCTGACCTGATCAGTGTCCCCGGTCTGATCAACGTGGACTTCAACGACGTAAAGGCCGTTATGACCAACGCCGGTTCCGCCATGATGGGCATCGGCACCGCCAAGGGTGACGAAGGCGCTGCGGCTGCAGCTGAAAACGCTGTGAAGAGCCCCCTGCTGGATTCCACCATCGAAGGCGCCAAAGGGGTGCTGCTGAACATCACTGGCGGCCCCAACCTGAGCCTGATGGATGTGAACGAAGCCAGCAAGATCATCACCGATGTGGTGGATCCTGATGCCATCATCATCTTCGGGGCCAACATCGACGAAAGCATGGAAGACGAAATCCGTGTCACCGTCATCGCCACCGGCATCGACGAAGGGAAACCGGCTGCCGGTACCACTACCCCGAAACCTGCTTCCTTTGTAAAACCCCAGACTTCCACCAGCCGGATCACCAAGGCTGCTGAAGAAGCTGCCGGTTCCAAGGTGAGCAGCTTTACTTCTCCCACTTCGGAGATTCCGCCCTGGATCCGCAACAAATAAGGAACTGGGGGTGTAGGTTATGAAATGTCCATTCTGTGGCTGCGAAGATAGCCGTGTCATCGATTCCCGTTCCGTTGAAGAGGGGGCGTCCATCCGGCGGCGTAGAGAATGTCCCCGCTGCGGACGGCGTTTCACGACTTACGAAAAATATGAACAGATCCCTCTGTTGGTCATCAAACGGGATGGCCGGCGGGAAATGTTCGACAGCAAGAAAATCCTGGCCGGACTCCTGCGGGCCTTTGAAAAACGGCCCTTTACCTACGAACAGATCCAGTCTCTCACCAGTCAGATCGAGAACGAGATCCGGGCGTCCGGGGAAAATGAAGTGAAATCCACGAAAATCGGAGAAGTGGTCATGGCCCATCTGGAAAAGATCGACCAGATTGCCTATGTGCGGTTCGCCTCCGTGTACCGCCAGTTCGCCGACGTGAACAGCTTCATGCAGGAAATCCAGAATATGCTGGATAAGGGAAAAGGAAAGTAAATAAAAAAAGCTGTGAAAAAATGAGAAATCATTTTTTCACAGCTTTTTTTTTGTTCGCTGCCGATTTTTGCCGTTAATAGCCCGATTTTTCCACTGGGGAAGGAATTTTTCTTTGGACCTCGAAGGGTAACAGGGAAAGGAGGTGAAACAGATGGAACAGTTTCACTGGAAAGCCCGTACCCGGGAAGGACAGCTGTGCCAGGGGACCCTTTCTGCAGCCACCCTGGAGGAGGCCGGGAAGGAACTGGCCCGGCAGTATCCCTATATCCTTCAGCTACGGAGGGATAACTTCCTGGAAAAACAGTTCCAGGGGAGGCGTTCTCTGAGAGACCTGGACCGGGAAACCTTCTTCCGCCGGCTGGGACTGCTGCTCCAGGGAGGTCTGCCCATCCTCCGGGCCCTCCGGGCTCTGGAAGGCCACAGTTCCCCGGCGGTGAAGGAGCTGTGCCGGGAACTGGACCACGCCCTGGGCCGGGGCTTTTCCCTGTCCCAGGCCCTCCGGCAGCAGGAAAAGCAGGTGGGCAAGCTGGCAGGCCCTCTGGCGGCAGCAGGGGAGAACAGCGGTCAGCTGCCTCTGGTATTCCAACAGCTGGCGGTATTTTATCAGAAAAAACGGGAGAATCAGAAAGCCGTGCTCCAGGCCTGTCTGTATCCGGCGCTGGTGCTGGGCTTGTCCCTGGTGCTTACAGGAGTGTTCTGCTGGCTGGTGGTGCCCCTCTTGGGGGACCTGTACCAGTCTCTCCGGCTGGAACCGGCGGCGGGCTTCCGGCTGCTTTTTACGGTGGTCCGTAGCTTCCAGGTGCATCCTTTGGTGTTCCTGGGTCTTCTGATTCTTCAGGGAGCCGGGCTCCTTCTGGTGTGGCGGAAAAAGTCCCGGTGGCTGCCCCGGCTGCCCCTGATCCGGAACTGGGCCCGGACCTTCTGGGAAATCCGGTTCCTGGGGCTCCTGGCCCTGCTGCTTAGGGGCGGCCTGCCTCTGGACCGGGCCCTGCCTCAGGCGGCTCAGATTTTGCCGGAAGGGCCCTGCCGGACCTGTGCCAGGGCCATGGAACAGGCGGTGGTGGCAGGATCGGCCCTGGCAGGC
>NZ_FR902105.1:0-3137 GCF_000437815.1 Acidaminococcus sp. CAG:542 | reverse complement strand
ATCGTCCCTGGCAGGCGCCGCCCGGCAGCAGCCTCTGCTCCTGAGTCCCCTGGCGGTGGAATTTGCCGCCCTGGGAGAAGAAAGCGGCCACCTGCCGGCTCTTTTGACGGAAGCCGCTCATTTGTTGGACCAGGATTTCCAGAACCGGCTGAAACAAGCCAAGACCCTGCTGGAACCGGTGCTGCTCCTGGTCCTGGCCGGGGGCTGTACGGCCATGCTGGTGCTGCTCCTGTCCCCGCTTTTTGCCCTGCTCCAGGGACTGCCCCTGGTGCCCTGATCCATTGACCTATTGAACCTATGCTCTGTCTCACGAAAGGAGAAAGAAATGCAGACAACGATGAAAACCAATTGTATCCTGAAAGCAACCCAACCTGCCAACACGATCCGCCGGAAGAAGCAGCCCGGTTTCACCCTCATCGAACTGATTGCCGTCCTGGCCATCATAGGGGGCCTGGCTGCTTTCCTGCTGCCCTCCATCCGCAGCGCCATGGACCGGTCCCGGGACAGCCAGCTGATTTCCGACATGGCCCTGCTCCAGAGCGGCGCCCAGCTGTACGAACTGGAACTGGCGGAAAAGCCCCGGGACATCCAGAGCCTGGTGGACAAGAAATACGTGCCCAACCGGGACTACAGCAAGATCTCCATGAGCGAAACCGACGGGGAGTACGTGTTCACCGCCACTTTGAGCAACGGGGAGAAAGTGTCCAGCGACACCCTGGGAGAAAAGAAAGGGGCAGAGGCATGAATCCCAGGGCCCGTCGGCAGGGCGGCTTTGTGCTGACGGAACTGCTCCTGGTGCTGGGGCTTTGTCTGGGGCTGGTCCTGGCTCTTTTGCCCTGCCTGTCCCGGTGGCAGGAGCTTGCCAATGGGTTCCGGCTCCAGCTGGGAGCCCGGGCCGCCGGCAGCACCTTTACCGCCCTCCAGCAGCGGGCCCAGTACCTCCACAGCAACCATGTACGGTTTTCCATGAATCCAAAGGGCAGCCAGGTGTATGGCCAATACGGGACCAGGCAGCGGACTGTGCTGGATTATCCTTCCCTGGGTCTGGAGGATTTCCGGGTCCGGACCTTTGAAGGAGGCTTCACCCCCACCGGCAACGGGGAAGAGGGGTTTGCGGTGGCCGTCTGCCAACAGGCGGATCCTGACCGGTACCAGCTCCTTTCCTTTTCCCACTTTGTGGGACGGATGGAATACCATGGATTCCGGTAAACGGCAGCCCGGGTTCTTCCTGCTGGACGGAATCCTGGCGGTGTTCCTTCTGGGGGCGGCGGCCCTGTCCTTTGCAGCGGGCTCCCGGCTGGCTCTCCAGGGCGTCCGGCTCCGCCGGGAACTGGAAACGGGAAGCCGGCTGGCGGTCCGGCTCCTGGAGGAGGGGGAAAATCCGCCTTTCCCGGACCCGGAGTGGGAGACAGAAACCGTTCTGGAACCGGTGCCCCAGCTGCCCGGGGTGATGCTCCGGAAAATCTGCCTCACCCGCCGGGGGAAAGGACGCTGCTGCTATGCCCGGTATGAGAAAAAGTAAAGGAAGCCTGCTGGCGGAAGGGCTGGGGGCCCTGGCCCTTTTTACCCTGGTGCTGTGCCAGCTGCTCCAGGGACTGCCCAACTTGTGCCGGTTCATGGAAAGCTGCTGGACCCAGGGAGAACTGGACCGGCTGGAACAGGACCTCCACTCCCGGCTGGAAAGCCGGTTCTTTTACGAAGTGGAACAGGTCCGGGTGTTCCAGGGGGACCATGGCACGGAAGTCCGGTGTTACGGAAGGCCGGATGCCGCCTGGGAATCCTGGTTCGTCATGACCACCGCCAAACGGCCCTGGCCCACCCTGTACGTAAAGATCTGGAAACCCCGGAAGCACAACCCGGTGAGTCTGGCGGTCTCTCCGGAACATGTGCAGGTGGAGAATTTTTCCGCTTCCCTTCCAGAGCCGGGAAAACTGGCCTGGGAGCTGACCCTTCGGGATCGGAAAACCGGTCAGGAGAAAGTGTGGAAGGAGGTGCTGCCCTATGGCCGGTAAGAAATCTCCCGGGATGATCAGCCTGGTGCTGCTGGTGGGGTTGGGGCTCCTGGGCACGGTGTGGGCCGGGCTTCTGGGGGTGACCCGCCAGGCTCTGAAGGACTGGCAGCTGAAGCAGGAGGCCCGGCAGGACGCTGTCCTGTTCCGGAGCCTGTGCGGGATCCGGGAGGGAGAGCCCTTCCTGGCACCGGGAGAAAAGCGGCAGCTGGAACCGGTCCGGTTCCAGCCGGAGGGACCGCTGGTCTATGCTTCCCTGGAAACCATCCAGGAGGGCCGGATCCGGGAAGAAGTCCTCCGGCTCCACCGGGAAACCGGAGAAGAACTGATGAAAGGCCGGCGGTATGAAATCCGGATGCCCGGTACAGAGCCTGGGGAGATCTTTCCAGAAACCGGCATCTGGGCGGAGGGACGGAAGGAGGGGAAGCTGTTTGTGGACTGGTCCCTGTTCGGGCGGAAGCCTGCCTGGTCCCTGCCTGATTCCCGGCGGATGGAAGCCCCGGTGGAAAAAGTGTTCTGCTATGGCCGGGAAACCCTCCAGTGGCCGGAAAAAACAGGCCGGACAGTGCTGCTCCAGGGCAGCGGGGTGCTGGTGAACCGGGGGAGCATCCGGTTCCGTCAGGGCTTCCGCTGCAAGGGGGATTTCCGGTTCCTGGCCAACGGGGATATTACCGTGGAAAAAGGCGCCCGCCTGGAAGATGCCTACCTTTACGCCACCGGAACCCTGACCCTGGAACCAGGCTCCCACGTAACCGGGATCCTGGCCTGCCGGGGGCCCATCGTGGTGAAAAAGGGGGCGGAGTTTGTGAAGAGCGAGGGGGTGGTGGGGGTTTTCCGCACAAAGGCTATAGGTAGTGGAGATGCCGATGTATATGGGATTTTTGCTGGGCTGAGCTAACGCATAACCCAGGCGCACGATATGGGCCCATCTGCTTTGTCAGCGGGGATTTTCGAAAGCGGCATGTACCCTTTAGTACTATGCCGCCCTCGAAAATCTCCGCTTTCGCGCATCTGGACCCATCTCGTGCGCCTGGCAGGGAATCGGAGGGACGGATTTCACCAACAAAAAGTCCGCCCCGGGAGGGGAGGGGGACCATGCGGAGCACGGTGGTGGGGGCATCGGCGACA
>NZ_FR902104.1:0-11136 GCF_000437815.1 Acidaminococcus sp. CAG:542 | reverse complement strand
TCAAATATGATAAAATTAACAATATAGAAATCGTATTCTTTAGCTAAAATACAACATCCCTATGACCGTAGAGATGAAAAAGGAGGCGGAAACCATGTGCGGTATCGGACACGCCATTGCAAGAAAGAACCTGGAAAAAGGCCGCTTAGAAGGAAAACAGGAAGGCCGTCAGGAAGAACGGGAATCCAACATTATTGCCATGCTGAAAGAAAAGATCCCCATGGAGACCATTTCCCGGATCACCCATTACTCTCTGGACCAGATCCAGAAACTGGGGAAATTGCATGGATTGCTTTAGGTTGGAAAACGCCCCGGCGTTTTCCTCCCCAATGGAAAGGCCGCCGGAAAATCCGGCGGCCTTTTGGTTCATCGTTGGTCGTTCATCGTTTCGGATGCCAGATGCTCACGCATCTGCCTTTGAACATGAAAAACCGGCGGCCGGGACGGGCTCCCCTTCGGGAAGCCCCTACCACGTTGGAATCAAAGGACCAACGGAAATTCACAGAAACGAAGTTATCGAAGATTCCGTTCCTGTGACCGTTGTATCCAACTTCCGACCCCAACGCCGTAGGGGCGCGCCGCAGGCACGCCCGTCCCGGCCTGCGGTTTTTATACGTTCCCAGGAACCCGCCCAGCAGGTTCCCTCCTGCCGCTAGAGACCAGTGCCTGTCAGCTCATGACCATCTGCCCCCGACAGATGCTCTCCATCGGCGTGAGACTGAAAAGCGGCCCTGCTACTTTTCACCTCCTAATCACTTTCTCCCCCTGTGTGACTCACTTTTTCATGATCACAGTGGCTCAATTTTTGGCAAGCGCGTGGCTTACTTTTTCTTTGACATTCACATCAGCGACAACCAATTTAGACAGATTGCTGCACCATGCACATGTGGTGAACACAAAACCGGGACACAATAAGGCCCCATTTGCTTTGTCAGCGGGAATTTTTGAAAGAGGCATGTACCATTATGTACTATGCCACTTTCAAAAATTCCCACTTTCGCGCATCTGGAACCTCCTTGCGCCCCGGGAACGAGTCGGAGGAAAGAAAACTGAAAAATGCCAACCGCCTGCCGGGCGTCCCGCCCCCCCGCACCTTTTCTGTCGAACACATGCTGTTCTATCGAAAATTCTCCATCCCTGTAGGGTGCCGCCCAACGGGCGTCCCGCCACCAGGCCGCCTAGTGGTCTGTATTCATTCGTTCGGCAATCACCTGATTCCTAAAAAATAAAAGAAAGCCCTTTAAAGATGGAAAATGATATTCCAGCTTTAAAGGGCTTTCCTGGTTATTTTACCAGATTATTAATATTAATAATTGGTAATATGATCGGTCTGAAATTTGGTTGTGATGTAACCAAGGTAACTTGACTTCTTAAGAATGGAAACATGATGGCAATCGCATTTTTTAGCATGCTTTCAACTGGAACATTCCCATCTGTCTCAAAATCAGCAGCTAATTTTACTTGCATTTGAGCAATTTCGGGAATATCAATATCACAACTTAATTCCACTGCCATTTTACTGTCAGATTGGACATTTTTATCCACATGAAATGCAACATTCATTTTAGTAGGTCGAACTGGTTCTTTTCCAGTTGCAGAGAACTTTATATCCTTGACATGCAAATGCTGCATCTGCAAACTGCTTAGCTGTTTTTCCTGAAAATCCATATTGTCTCCTTCTATGCGGCCTTTAAAATTTCATCTGTAGTATCTACTAAAATATCAACAGGCAAATCTGAATCCATCTCATTCCCATCATTTCCGTCAGGATATTCCAAAACTAAAGCAATATCCTTCGTATCAGGAAAAATGGTATGATCTTTGAAATACTCGTCTGCCTTTTGCCCATCTATCACAGCAGGACCCGGTTCATCTACCCATTCAATGCCCAATTCCAAACAGCATTCTTTTAATAATGCGTTAAGATCACTGTTTTTCATTTCGACTGCCTCCTATCGAAACTTTTTCACTTCCCCAATATTTTTATTACTGCTCACAGCATATTGTCTTTGTTTCAAACAAACACGAAACCCAAGTTTATTAACCATGATTCTTTTAGGAAAAGAATAGGCCAAAATTTTTATTCCTTTCAATTTCTTGTAGAAATTGCATGCTAGGCATCGCAGTTTTACACCGCTATTGTCGCCATTAATAACAGGATGTCCTTCTTCTCCTTTTTCCAAAAATGGAAGAATTGTTCTTTCCATTTCAACCATATTCTCTTCTATATCCAAGTCAAGAAATTCGTCATCATTACAAAAGATATTAGCTTGCAGAAGACACGGTTTTGTTACTTTATTCTTTTTCTTCGCAGCCTCATTTTCTGCCCACAATTCAGCATCTTCCCGCTTGGCAAAAAAATAGATTCCTGTACCAAGCCATTCAATATCTTTACTGCTTTCTATGAATCCCTCTTTTACTATAGCGTCAGCTTTTTGCTGTATTGTTCCATGATAGACTGTTTCTTTGAACATTGCTGGCTCCTGAAATCATGAAAAATGCTTATACTGTTCCATTTAATTATTCTAACAAAGTTCTCTCATTTTGTAAACTCCGAACAGGTATTCTTGAATCAATTGATAAAGTAAGTTGATATTTTAAAATTTTCCCTACTAAAAGACCTCTATACAGACTCTCGATAAGCAAATCGGCTCAACGACCCAAATCACCTAGCCACTTATCCACTTAACCACCTAATCACTATTATTAGGGCCCATCTGAAATCGCCATTTTCAGCCCAACCAAGTCGCCACACCATACTTCCCCCATCCTATATGATCTTGGAAAGCAGCTGCCTGGCCACATTCCATTTAAAATGTCTCCAGGCAAATTGGCTGTTTTAATCCGACTGAAATTGGTCATTTTAACCCGACTCTACTTGGTCAAATTAACCCGACGCTAGAACCCTGGTGAAAATGGGGAATTTCCCATGATGACAATGGGGAAAAGTGGTTGATGAAGAACGCCTTTCTTTTATGCTGAACCTGTAATTATATCTCCGCCCTTTACAAGGGCGTAAGCAGGGCGCATCCGCTTTAGCGGATAGCGAGGTCGCTTATGCCGTAGCTGGGGTATCCATGCGCCAGCATGGGTGGTGGGTTAGCAGCCGCAGGCTGCGTTTCCATTCAAAGGAATCCACTGGTGGGTTCCCTCCATCGGCGTGAGACGTGAGACGTTCAGCGTGAGGCGTTGTCCGTTCTCCGTCAATGTAGGGCGCCGCCCAACGAGAGTGTAAAATATTTTGTGTAAATGCGTAAGCGTCTTGCTCAAAATCTATTTATACCTCATACTGAAAGGGACCAAAGGCAAAGGAGTGGACTACTATGGCAAAGCGTACTCTTACCCCCGAAGAAAAAATTGGCCAGGCTATCTACGATATATATAAACCTCAATCTGCTGAGGAAATCCAGGATGCTCTGAAGAAGATTTTTGCCCCCCTTTTTGAAGCTGCTCTCAAAGGAGAAATGGAAAATCACCTTGGATATCCTAAAAATGGGTCGAGTCCCGAAAAAGGTAGTAACTCTCGTAATGGTTATTCGCTGAAAACAGTGAAGACCACTATGAGCGATGTTCCTATTCAGATTCCTCGGGATCGGGAGAGCACCTTTGAACCTCAGATTATCAAGAAACATCAGAGAGATGTTTCTTCCATTGAAGGAAAGGTCTTGGCTATGTACGGCCGGGGTATGAGTCAACGGGATATTGCATCTACTATCGAAGATATCTACGGCTTTTCTATCTCCCACGAGCAGATTTCTCACATTACAGACTGTATCATGGAAGAAGTTTATGAATGGCAGAACCGGCCGCTGCTTCCATTTTATCCATTTCTCTTCGTAGACTGCATCTATGTTTCCATGCGGACAGAAATGGCAATCAATCAGAAAGCAGTCTATGTTATCCTCGGCTATGATATCAACGGCAACAAAGATATCCTTGGCTTATGGATTAATGAAACAGAGGGAAAACATACTTGGATGCAGATCTTCGACGAAATCAAGAGCCGCGGAGTTCAGGATGTGGGATTTATCTCCATGGATGGTGTCAGTGGGCTTGAGGAAGGAGCCCGTGCCATTTTCCCGGGTACTGTTGTCCAGCGCTGCATCGTCCACCTGATTCGGAATTCTCTGCGGTATGTTCCTTGGAACCAAAGCCGAGAATTCATGAGAGAACTAAAGGCCATTTACCGGGCGGTAAATGTGGAAGAAGCTCGTAGGCTTTTCGCCGCATTCAAGGAAAAATGGTCCCAATTCCCAGGTGCTATCTCCGTCTGGGAAAGAAATTTCAGCCATGTAGAGCAACTCTTCAATTATGGACCGGACGTCCGAAAAGTCATGTATACGACGAATGCCATCGAAAGCATCAATTCCAGCTTCAGAAAGGTCACCAAAAAGGGGTCTTTCCAAAATAACGAAGCCGTCATGAAAGTCTTTTATCTGCGAATCTTGGAACTAAAAAATAAAAAATGGAAAGGCAAAGGCCGCGTATCCAATTGGCCTGCTGTTAGGAACCAGCTATTGATTGATGATCGGATTGGACAGCTCATTGAAAAATATGATGGGCTAAACTAAAAACACAAAATTCTTGACAATCCCCGCCCACGAGCGGCCCGCCCAAGGACTGGCCAGTGGCCCCATTCCCCCCTTTAAGACGGCTCAGACGCTGATTCAGCCTGCCTTTTGCAATTTGCTCCCGAAATTCATTTCGGGAGCAAATTTTTATCTGCAATCGCTACTGCAATAACAATCAGCAATTGTCCTTTAATCCGGCTCTCTGCATGGTAAGTTTGATCTGAGTCTATTCCTGCTCTTTGATTAACTTTTTCTTTTGCTTTATACTATCTTGCTCGCAACGTAATTCATAACTGTTTAACTTTCCTTCCTCATATAATTTATTCATCAACTCTTCCGCTTCAACCAATGCATTCTTTTCGCTAGGATATTTATCTATCTTTTCCTCAATCATGTCCATTTCTTTCTGATGAGCATGCATTGATCTTGCATGCATTTTAACACTGTGTTCATTGGCTGGATACATTTTCTCCATCTCCATTAGCTTAATATTTTTTGAAATAAACTTTTGGATGACCTGAAGTTGAAGGGTTAATTTTTTATTGTTCTTTTTATGCAGTTCTTTTTCAACATCCTTATTTAACTGTTTTAAGGTATTGAGCAACTGCTCATTCTTCAATGAAAATCCACCGATTACTTTCCAATTTTCTACACAAAGCGGAGCCAGAGATTCACAAAATCTCCATCGATTAAGGGAATCGATATATTTATAAAGAAACTTATGATAATCTTCTTTCTCTTTCAAATTTCCAATAAGTTCCCCTTTATTGAAAAAATCCATTGCGGATATGAGCAAATTATCTTCGCTTTGTACATCTACAAAATAGAGCATTCTAACAAAATTCAAATCGATAACGATATGTTTTTGTGTTCTCTCATAAAATTGAAAAAAGCTTCCCCATTTCTCTTTATAACCACAGATAAACATGTTCTCGGCCAGTGAAACAAAATTGTTGATTCCGAAATAAAAAATCCCGTTGTTATCCTTATACAAAGTTTCATTAAAAGCCTCTTCTAGCAGTCTTTCCCAGGCAATCTGTTGAGATTTTCCATTTTGAGCATCGAGTACTTCGTTCACGAATCGTTTCATAAACAGCTGCTTATTACTGTACTCTGATTCGCCATTCATTAGTAAGTTCCATATTACCCGGTTCTTTTGTTCTCTTTTTTCCTGATATTGTAAATGCTGAATATAATCGGATTCTGAGATCTTCTCACCATTTTTTTCCTTTTTAAATTTTTGGACATAATCATACCAGTTATAGCCTAGAAAACAGAACAAATAATATGATTCTTGATTTTGCCTATTCTCCATCAATTTGGTAAATGTACTATTTGGATTATCACTTTTTAAAACATGGGAATAGAATTCTAAAAGATTTACATCTGTATATTCATTTTTAAACAAAGCGAGGTCTTCCAGCATTTTTCCAGGTTTGAATTTCAGATACAAATCGTGAACGAAAAATTTTAAAAAGAATACCTTTAAAATAATTTTCTTTGTAGGTTTATCCAGATATTCCCTTTTGTATAAATACAGCTTGGATTCTATTAAAAAATTCCTGACCCTGCGAACAGAAAAATTGCCTTCCCCTATCTTTTCCCACTCTATTTGTATATGCAATTGCTGCAGCACAAAAGAAAGAGGTCCGTAATTATCAGGTAAAGGCATTCTCTGATAATCTTCAATTCCCCATTTATTTTGGTTGGCATATTCTGGCTTTTCTGTTTCGTCCCATAAATTATAAATCAGAGTTCTATATGGAATTTCGCTTATATTCATTTCAAAAGGAACATACTTTTCTCTATACTTAAAATCAATCCCCTGTTCATCCAAAATAGAAGCATCGTATTCTAACACGAATTTTGCCTTGTCACTGCTTAGTCTCTCAGCAATAGCAAATAATCTCTTTACATATTTAGGAGACCCTACTCTTTCAATATCTTCAAAAACAATCAGCAGTGGATTTTCCAATTGCTTCAGATCTTCTTTGAGTCCAACAAAAGTAGATGAGTATTCAAAAGGAGATTGAAGAAAATGAGAAAAAGAAAGTTTTCCCCAAATACTCTTTTTTACATTCTGAAGAAGCTCTGCTGCGTATATTGAGTAAATATGGTTCTCTTTCAATATCTGAAAAATTTTTTGAACAAGTACCCTATCAAAGTCTTCATAGCTGTAAGCTAATGATTCTATATGAATCACATTCCAATTTCTGTTCTTCCGAAAAATATCACATACCTGATCAACTACAAAGGATTTTCCTTCTCCATAGGGAGCCTGAACCCCCAACATGTTATGCGATTCCAGCAGTTTTTCAAGTCTTTCCATATCTGCCTGATGTTCTGGAAAAATTTTCTGTTTCGTCTCCTCATTAACCGTGGAAGAATCGTTTTGAGAAGAGAATTTGCAAATAAAATAACAAACGGTTAATACCAGCAAGTTAATACAAAAATATAAAAGAGAGATTTCCGAAAAAGCTAATGCCTTCCAAATTATAAAACATTCAGCTAAGCCTAGATAAAGAAGCTTCGAGATTGTTTCTGCATGTCGGGTCCTGCCATACCATAGACAGAAAAAAGCAAGCATAGCATTTAACAAGCTCACAGCAACCTGTTGCTTCTCTATTTGTTCACCGAAAAAGATAAAAATTATACAGGCAAAAATAGCAATTGTTATGACTTTTTGTAGATGCTGCCATATCATTTCAAGCTTTTTCTTGTTTATCACTTACCTTTTCCTCCAATAAATTATATATAGGATTCCTCTTGTAGATTTCTTTATCCGCTTCATCCATCTTATTAAAATAAATTTCAGCAGATTGTTTATTGCCTAAAAGGATCTCTATTATACATTTTCCAGAATTCTTATGAGTACGATCTCTTATTTCTACCAATCGCTCTATATCCTGGGCAGACAGTTTATCAAGCCATTTTTTATTTGGAAACAGATAAAATATTAGCGCCCATCTGAAACAGCCATTTAGAGCCCATCTGAAATCGCCATTTTCAGCCCAACCAAATCGCCACGCCATACTTCCCCCATCCCACATGATCTTGGAAAGTAGCTGCCTAGCCACATTCCATTTAAAATCTCTCCAGGAAAATTGGCTGTTTTAATCCGACTCTACATGGTCAAATGAACCCGCCGCTAGTACCTTGGTAAAAATGGGAAATTTCCCATGATGACAATGGGGAAAAGTGGTTGATGAAAGACACCTTTAAGCCTTAACAAAAACTTGCTTGTTCTTTTTATCTTTTTCTTTTTGTAAACGTTGTTCCATTTCAATCTTACTTCGGCCTCTTAGGATAGCTGCATACAAAACGGCATTATACATTGTTGCCTTCGCCGCTCCTATATAATTTTTTGCAATATAATCGTATAAATCATTATATACTGAACTACGAAATTGATTCTTTGCATATTGATTAATTAACAAACGTATATAGCGTGCACAAATTTCAATATTTTTTATTGGATTTGCCAATTCTTCCAATGCTTTTCCCTCAGATATGTTTAGAAGGCGGCTCGCTGTAGAAATTTTAACTTGCCCAAATCCAATTGACATATCCTGTTTTAACACAATTTCAGGAAAATAGTTTATGAGTAGCCGTTCAATAAAAGATTGAATGAGGGAACCTCGATTGAATTCCTCGATAAGAAGAACGGATTTCAACAGCTCTGGATCCATTTTGTAAAATTCCGCATTCTTTTTAATCTCTGCCTTGTAATATATAACAAGACTATTCTTTCGATTCATCAGATCAATGTTTCTTAACATTATTGTTGTATCAGTATGTAAAAAATTTATTCTGACCGAATTCATAAAGTCAGCATTTCGTTGAACAGAAAATTGAATAAACAGCGGAAAAATGTAAAGAAATATTCCCAACACAAAGTTTATAGAAGGATATACCGTATCTATATATCCTTTTTCGCCTTGTATTGCAGGAATCATAAATTCCAAACAAGCAAAACCCATAAAAAATAGTACTGCTACATAAAATATATTTGCACAAAATAATTTGAAACGATAAGTGCCTTCCCAGAACTTATACAATTGATACTTCATAATAACAGGGAAAACTTGTATTAAGGATACCAATCCTAAGGCCGAATAATAAACTGTTTTGCTTTTAATATCGAACTGATAGTAGCCCAGGAATATAATTGCACCAATAAAAAAGCAGCGAATGTTTGAGGCAGTCCAAAAGCGTTTTAAGTCAAACATATATGCAATTTCATCTAAAGAAAAGTACCCTTTAGGAATTATCTTTCTATGAACCGTAAAGCTAATTAAGAATAGAACAGTAAAACAAACTATGGAAAAAAGTTCATGTATGTTTTGAATAGAATACAACACTTTGAAGTATACCTCTCCCATCATAAAAATATTTCATCATAAATTTAGCAACTTTTTTTAATCCATCTCTAAAATCATGAACTTCAGTTCGTTGCCTATAGGATACCAAACTTTGTAGAAAAAAGCAAAAATTCAGTAAGCGCTTAAAAATCCGGTGTATGAAATCACCACCTTCAGTTTGAGATAATACGGATGTTAAAAATATCGCACGAAAAAAACGAATTTCCCTACGGTGCGCAGCGTGTCGTTTTTTCGAGTCATTCGTGTTACTCATCTCTGGAGGTGGTTTTGTTTTGGGAGAAATTCAACGTATCAAACACCAAAAGGCACTGGAATACTGGAGCCAGATACTGAAGGAACAACAGGAAAGCGGGCTTTGCATCAAGGCGTTCTGCAGATCCCGCCAGATGAGCCATCATGCCATGTACTACTGGCTCAAAGAACTGAGAAAGGAAGCTTTGTCAGCCAATGCTCAGGTCCCCGTCTGTACGACCCAATTTGCGGCTGTCTCTCTGGCGAAGGAGGAACATCCTCCCTGCGGAAATATGGTCGTCCATGTGGGCTCTGCTTCTCTGGAAATCCCTGAGGGAACAGCTCCGCAAGACCTGCAGCGCACGCTGCAGGTCCTGAAAGAGGTGTTCCTGTGTTAATCCGCAACATCACTGCCGACCATATCTACCTGGCCTGTGGATACACGGATATGCGGAAATCCATCGACGGGCTGGCCGCTCTGGTGGCCGCCCGTTTCCATCTGGATCCCCATCAGCCTGCCCTCTTTCTGTTCTGTGGGAGAAGGAAAGACCGGATCAAGACTCTCTTGTGGGATGAGACTGGATTCCTGCTGCTGTACAAGAGGCTGGAAAATGGCCGGTATCAGTGGCCAAACGCTCCGGAAGATTTGGTAGAACTCTCCCAACAGCAGCTCCGCTGGCTCACAGAAGGGCTCTCCATCCATCAGCCAAAAGCGGTGCAGACAGTCCATCCGTCCCTGACCATCTGAAAAAAGTGGAAATAGTAAGTCTGTGGATTTCCTGGATTTCGGTTCTTTCCTCCGGTATAATGGAAACATCATGAAACGAAGGAGACCGGAACCGTGGCCGAATCAGTGAGAACCGAAGAACAGATCAAGGAACTGGAACAGAAAGTGGAACGTCTGTCCGAGGAGAACCAGAGACTCAAACAACAGCTGCATGCTCTGCGGCACACGGTCTTCGGTTCCCGCACGGAAAAGGCGGAAAAGATCTGTCCGGATCAGCTCAATCTCTTCAATGAAGCCGAAGTGGAAGCCAAACCATCGGCGCCGGAACCTGAAATCGAAGTCCCGGCCCACAAACGGCGCAAGAAGCAGAAGCGGGATTGGGCCGAGCTGCTGGAAAAATTCCCCCATGAAGAAAAAACTGTATACTCTCCCGGAAGATGAACGGATCTGCAAGCGCTGCGGCAGTCCCCTGGTCTCCATGGGCAAAGAGAAGATCCGCACGGAAGTGCAGTTCATCCCTGCCCAGGTCAAGATCATCGACATCTACCGGGAATCTTTCCAGTGCCTGGAATGCCGGAAGCAGGAACATTTTGTGGTTGAGAAGCCTCAGATGCCTCACAGCGTCCTGCAGAACTCCATGGCCACCGCTTCTGCCGTAGCCCATGTCATCGTCCAGAAATACCAGATGGCCGTGCCGCTCCACCGGCAGGAACAGGAATGGAAGAATATCGGCCTGCCCCTTTCCCGGGCAACCATGGCCAACTGGATCATCCGGTCTTCCCAGGACTGGCTGTCTCCCCTGGTCAGTGTCATGAAGGCTGAGCTGCTGAAGCAGGCGGTGATCCATGCGGACGAAACTCCGGTCCAGGTGCTGAATGAGCAGAACCGGAAGAACACCACCAAGTCCTTCATGTGAGTGTATACCAATGGGGAATATGAACAACTGAAAAAAATACGGATCTACCAGTACTGCCAAGGCAGGAGCGGTGAGTTCGCCATGAAGTTCCTGGAGGGGTATCAGGGAATCCTGCAGACCGATGGGTATGCAGGATATGAGAAGGTCCACTGCAAAGTCCATGCTCTGTGCTGGGTGCACGCTGTTAGAGCCCGTCTGAAATCGCCAAATAGAGCCCAGCTGAATTAGCCAAATTCAGCCCAATTGAAATCGCCATTCTTAAATATGTGGTACGATCAACAACTTAGAATACACTTCGGCCTAGGGCTT
>NZ_FR902103.1:3650-16228 GCF_000437815.1 Acidaminococcus sp. CAG:542 | reverse complement strand
CCGGATTTCATACGTTTTCAGGAACCCGCCCTGCAGGTTTCCTCCCTAAGCTGCTGACTAGTGACTGGGGACTGCTCCTGCCCCTGGACCCCGGCAATATACCGTTCCAGGGCCTCCACATAGGCTTTCCCCAGGCGGCTGAGATGGGTCTGTTTGTGGGTCAGAAGGCCGATGTGCATGTCCCCTTCTTTCTGGAGGGGCACGGCGATGATGCTGGCCCCGTTCAGCTTCTGGTCGATGACCCCGCTGCACACGGTGTATCCGTTAAGGCCGATCAGCAGGTTGAACAGGGTGGCCCGGTCGGTGACCCGGATGTTCTTGCTGCGGACCACGGTGCTGAAGATCTCTTCGGAGAAATAGAAGGCGTTGTGGTCCCCCTGGATATAGGACAAATAGGGATAGGGGGCCAATTCTTCCATGGAGACGCTTTTCCGGCCTGCCAGGGGATGGGAGGCGTTCAGGAACACATGGGGCCGGGCCACGAACAGTTCCCGGAACACCAGGTCGTTGGCCTTGAAGATTTTCTGGAGGACGGCCTTGTTGAAATCGTTGTAGTACAGGATCCCGATTTCACTGCGCATATGGGCCACGTCGTCGATGATGGTGTAGGTCTGGGTCTCCTGGAGGCTGAAGTCGTAGGCGTCCCGGCCGTATTCCTTGATCAGGTCCACAAAGGCGTTCACCGCAAAGGAATAATGCTGGGTGGACACGGTAAATTCCTGCTTGCCTCCAGCCTGTTTCTTGTACCGGGATTCCAGGAGATCCGCCTGTTCCAGCACCTGCCGGGCATAGCCCAGGAAAATCTCCCCGTCCCTGGACAGATGGACCCCCTTGTTGGTCCGTTCGAAGATCTGGATGCCCATTTCCCGTTCCAGTTCCCGGACCATCTTGGTCAGGCTGGGCTGGGTGATGAACAGGGCTTTGGCCGCCCCGCTGAAGGTCCCTGCCTCAGCAATGGCCACAATATAGCGCAATTGTTGTAAAGTCATGGTTTTTCCTGCTTTCTTTCGATTTCTTCCGTCCGTATGGTTCTCATTATACCATAGCCCCTCAGAGATACGGGGCAATATCCTTTTTCCGCAGCAGCCACAGGGGGATCACCCCGCCCAGGGTGCCGGCTCCCACAAGGAGCAGCGGGGCCAGGAAGCCCTGCCACAGGGGAGTGCGGCTCATTTCCACCGCCGCCTGCTGGCCGATCCCGGCCGCCGCCAGAAGGCTCCCTCCATAGCCCAGGAGCCACCCCAGGGTGCTGCCCACAAGAAGCAGCAGGAACTGTTCCAGGAGCAGCAGGCCCTGGGTCTTCCGGAGGCTGGCCCCCAGAGCCCGGAGCAGGGCCCATTCTTCCAGCCGGGAAGTGCCGTCCCAGTACAGGGCCAAAAGGGTCACCAGGGTGGCGGCCCCCAGGAGCCCCAGGGAGATCATGGTCCAGAACTGCCGGCTCTGGCCCACCATGCCGTACAGGGCGATCAGGCTCTGGGCCGGGAACAGCAGCTGGGAGGGACTGTTCTTTTTCCGCTGCCAGGCGCTCAAAAGCTGCATGGCTTCCCCGTACCCTTTGGGCCGGACCAGGATGGCGGTCACGTCGCCTTTTTCTCCTGTATGGAGAGCGGCGGCGCCATGGCCGGCGTGAGCTTCCCAGATATCTTCCAAAGGCACCAGGATGGCCTTGTCATAAGGCCCATGGACAGGAGCCAGGATCCCCACCACCCGATAGGGATGGTTGTGGGCTTTTCCTTTGGCAATGAATCCATGGCTGGACTGGAACACATCCCCCACTTTTAGTCCTGTAAGCCGGGCAGTATCCGCCCCCAGCACCGCTTCTCCGGAGCCTTCAAAACCCCGGCCCTGAGCAGGCACCAGCCAGGGAGCTTTCTCCCCGGGGACCATATAGGAAAAAATAGCCGGTTCCGTGCCGCAGAGCCGGAACCCCCGGTAGCTGTCCCCAAAAGCCAGGGGCAGCACCTGAGTGGCCTTTCCGCTTTGCCGGAGAGTCTCCACTTCTCCATAGGGAATGTTTCCAATGGGCCGGTCCCGCAAGAACACCGTATTCAGCACCAGCTGGTAAGGGGATCCTTTGGCTCCGGCCAGGATGGGAAAGGGAGCCGCTGCCCGGTTCAGGCCCTGATACAGACCCCCGGCCAGCTGGATCACAAATACCGGCAGGGCACAGGCCACTGCTGTAAGAAGGATCAGCAGCCCATACCGGAGGGGCCGCCTGATAAGGGAAAGGACAGCCAGTTTCAGCATTTTTCTCCCTCCTTCCGCAGTTCCAGCTTCCGGGTGAACCGACGCTTGACCGCCGGATCATGGCTGGCACACAGAAGCATGCACCGGCTTTTGGCCTGGTACACCAGGAGCAGATCCAGGAGCCTCTCGCTGTTCCGTCCATCCAGGCTGGCCGTAGGTTCGTCCGCCAGCAGCAGCCGGGGCTCCCTGACAATGGCCCGGACAAACGCCGCCCGCTGCCGTTCCCCGCCGCTGAGCTGCCGGGGGAACCGTTTTTCGCAGTCCGGAAGCCCCACTTCCTGGAGAAGGTCCCGCAGCCGGACTTCTTCCAACTTTTTCCCGGCCATATAGGCACTGAGACGGATGTTTTCTCCAATGGTGAGAAAGGGCAGCAGTTTGGGTTCCTGGAACACATAGCCCAGGTTTTCTGCCCGCCATTTGGCCCGTTCCGGTTCGGAAAGGCCGGTAAGCTCCACCCCGTCCACCAGGATCTTTCCCCGGGTGGGGGTCAGAAGCCCGGCCAGACAATGGAACAGGGTGGTCTTGCCGCTGCCGGAAGGGCCTTCCACCCCCCAGGCTTCCCCATCTTTCATCTGGAAGGACGGCAGAGCAAGGCCCACCACGGTCTTCCCCTCCCCTTCCGGGTATTCACAGATCAGGTTTTCCACTTCCAGCATATTCCTTGCCTCCCGCGCAAAAAAGGAGGGGCCGGCCGGGTGGGCCGGGAGCCTCCTTTTCTTGGATCATTCTTCGGCTACGGAGTCTGCCGCAATCCGCAGCTGGCTCACAAAGCCTGTTTCTTCATCGGTTTCACTGCCGGTTTCCAGGGTCCCTGTAACGGTAATGGGGGTATCGTAGGGCAGGGCGGTCACCGGTTCCGACAGTTTCACCACCACAATGTTGTCCGGCCAGTCCGCGTCGGTGGAACAGAAGGGACACACCGACATGGGCACTTCCGTCAGCACGAAGAACCGGATGGTTGGCGTAAGAGGCGGGGCCATGTAGCCTGTCATGGTCACCGTGCTCCCCGCCAGGTTCTGGACCTTGTCGGAAAAGGTCAGGCCTTCGGAAGAGTAGCCGCTGTACAGCTCATCGAAGGACAGGCCCTCCGCTGCAGCCGGCAGTGCCAGGGACAATGTCAGTACAAGGGCCAGGAGGCCCCGCTTCAGCCAGGCCATGTTATTTCTTGTCCTGGGTCAGATGGACCTTGGTCTTGTTGCCGTCGATACCCAGAGCCCGGAGCATCCCGAAGAACACTTCCGTGTTGTCCATGGTGCCCTTGAAGTATTCGGACCCGGGTCCTCCTGCGTTCAGCAGGATATCATCGGCACTGTGGCATTCCTGAGGATCATCCTTGGGGGTGTTGGCCGGCATCAGTTCCGCCGGGTCTCCCGGATGGATACGGGCCGGGTTGGCTTTGGAGCTGGCCTTGGTCACCTGATGGAATTCCACCTTGTCCCCAATGGCGGACTGTTCCTGTTTGGTTTCCGTTACGGACAAGGCCGGCGGAGTGGGTCTCTTCATAAAGTGATAGTTTTCGTAGTATTCCGGATGGTTGGCATACTGGACCGCCAACGTTACGTCCGGATCCGGATTGTCAGGGAATCCGTCATGGTCGGCATCCTTAAAGGTGGGGAAGATGGAATTCTGGTATACCCGCACAGCTTCCGTGCCCTTCTTCCCATCCCGTTCATGATAGGTGCCGCTGATGGAAATCCCGTGAGCATGGTCGGCCAGCACAATGATCAGGGTGTCGTTGCCCCGTTTCTTGTTCCATTCTTCGGCATACTGGATGGCCTTGTCGAATTCAATGGTATCGTAAGCGGCCCGCTGCCAGTCCATCACATGGAGCTGCTTGTCGATGGAAGCTCCTTCGATCATGGCAAAGAAACCATTGGGGTTCCGGGACAGGATGTCCAGAGACTTTTTGGTCATGTCCATCAGGTTGGGCTGGTCGGTGAACCCTTTCAGCACCTGGGGATCCTTCAGCATTTCCCGGTCCAGATATACATTCATGGTCCCGGTGTGGAACAGTCCCAGCAGCGGTTTGTCATTGGGCGCCGCCTTCATTTCCGTGGAAGTCCCCACAAAGGTGTAGCCCAGATCCTTGAAATCCTGGATCACATTGTCGTTGTCCTTCCGTTTGGAACCCGGAGTGCTTTGGGGCAGATACCGGGCAGAGCCCCCGCCCATGATCACGTCAGGGCGGTGATACTGAGACAGATAGCTGGAAGCCAGCCAGTCCTGTCTGGCCCGGCGGCGGGTATGGCCGATCATGGCGGCGGGGGTGGCGTCGGTGGATTCTGCCTGAGTTACCACGCCTACGGACATGCCCCGGGTCCGTTTGACGATTTCGGAGATGTTTTCCACTTTGGGATCATCGAAAGGATCCTTGGTGGAGTCTTCATAGACACCCATGGCGTTCACCACGGATTTGTGGCCGGTGGCATAAGCGGAAGCGGAGTTGGCACTGTCAGTGACCAGGGAATCATAGCCGCTGGTGGTGATCACCGCATTGTGTTCCAGTTTTTCCATAGCCAAAAGGTCGTTGTATTTCCCATTGGTCATGCCCTTGGACAGGATCCGGGCGATTTCCCGGGCCTGGAGACTCATGCCGTCCCCTACGAACAGGATTACGTTCTTGGCCCGTTTGGGAGCCTTTTCGCTGACCACGGTGTAGCCGGCGGCGGAAACCCCTTTACCGGCCCCATCCTGAGCGGTGACTTTCACTTCATAAGCCCCGGTCTTGGGAAAGGTGACCTGGTCGGCCCGGTAGCTGGTCACCCCGTTGCCCAGATCTTTCTTCACCAGATTCCGGCCGAAGAATTTGTCTGCCGGCTGGCCATTGACAGTAATGGCCACATCCTTCAGCTGCTGGTCCCCTTTCACTTCCACATCGAAGTCAAATTTGGCCCCGGCCCAGAACTTGGCCTTGTCCACTGGCAGGATGCGGACTTCCGCCGCTTCCACAGAGGGCAGCAGGCCCAGGAAGGAACTTCCCAGCACTGCAGACAAGATCGCACGTTTCAGCCACTTTTTTTCCATGAATATGCCTCCTAAAAGATTTCCCTGCTGGTAGCTGCAGAGAAATGAAATGAACTGGTTTCTGCACAGCTATAACTATACGGAATCCATGTCATAATCCAGTCAACAGATTGTCAAATTTATGTCAAATTTTAGGGGCGTTGACCAGTGACAAACAAGGGGCTGTAAAAAAATGATTCTTCATTTTTTCACAGCCCCTTGTTCTTTAATCCATGGTAAATCCATTGTCCCCCTTCAAGAGGTTCTTCTTCATGTACAGCACCCAGTTGCCGATGTTGGTGCCGTGGTCGGCGGTCCGTTCCATGTATTTCAGGAGCAGCACGTAGTCCACGTAAGAGGCCACGTCATCAGGATCTTTCTTGATCTCGTCGGTGAGTCTGGGCAGCAGCCGTTCGAAATCCGCATCCACGATATCGTCCTTGTCCCCGATGTACCGGGCCTTTTCGTCGTCCCCTTCCAGGTAGCACCGGAAGCTTTCTTCCAGCAGGGACTGCATGTCCTCGTACATCTCTTTGAACCCTTGAGGAGGCTTCACCACCGGATTCCGCTCCAGGATCCGGGCAATGTACAGGGCCATGTCGGAGCAGTGGTCCGCAATCCGTTCCAGTTCGCTGAGCACCCGGAAGGTCCCCATCAGGCTCCGCCAGTCGGAAGCCACCGGAGACTGGAGCACCTGGACGGTCAGGTCCTTCCGCATGATTCCCCGGATCTGTTCGTCGAACTTGTCGTCCCCGTCCCGGACCATCCGGGCTTTGTCCAGGTCCTGGCTGAACAGGGCCGTCTTGGTCTCTTCCAGGGTCTTTTCCAGGCTGGTGATCAGCACCCGCACATCGTCCTGGATTTCCGCCAGGGTCTTTACATAGGCATCTCTCATAATGGCTCCTCTCTCAGCCGAACCGGCCGGTGATGTAAGATTCCGTCCGAGGTTCGGAAGGATTGGTGAACAGGGTTTCCGTATCGTTCATTTCCACCAGTTCTCCCAGGTAGAAGAAGGCGGTCTTGTCAGAAATACGGCTGGCCTGCTGCATGTTGTGGGTAACGATGACGATGGTGTAATCCTTTTTCAGTTCCAGAGCCAGGTCTTCGATTTTCTGGGTGGAAATAGGGTCCAGGGCGGAGGTGGGTTCGTCCATAAGGATCACCGAAGGCTGGGCAGCCAGGGTACGGGCGATGCACAGCCGCTGCTGCTGCCCGCCGGACAGGCCCAGGGCGCTTTTGTCCAGACGGTCCTTCAGTTCATCCCAGATGGCCGCCTGGCGCAGGCTCTTTTCCACGATCTCCGTCAGCTGGGCTTTGTTGGTGATGCCCTGGACACGGGGGCCGTAGGCCACGTTGTCAAAAATGCTCTTGGGGAAAGGAGAAGGCTGCTGGAACACCATGCCCACCCGGTACCGGAGGGCCAGAGGATCCACTTCCTTGAAAATATCCTTTCCTTCGAACAGGATCTTCCCTTCCACCCGGCAGCCGGATACCCAGTCGTTCATCCGGTTCAGGGTCTTCAGCAGGGTACTTTTGCCGCACCCGGAAGGCCCGATCAGGGCGGTGATTTCATTGCGCTTCACTTTCATATTGATATCCTTCAGGGCCTGGTGCTTCCCGTAGAACAGGTTCAGGTGCCGGATATCGAAGACCAGTGTTTCCGGAGAAACAGGTCCGTTTCCTTGCTCACTCATCGGCAGTTCCCTCCATCTTCTTTTCCAGTCTCCAGCTGATGTACCGGGCCAGTACGTTGAACAGCACCACCACCAGCATCAGGATGGCGGAAGTGACCCCGGCGATCTTGCCCGCATCCGGGCTCAGGGCTTCTGTCCGCATGACCCACACATGGAGGGCCAGGGTTTCCCCGGGACGGAAGGGGTTCAAAGGGCAGGTGGTGGAGCTAAAGTCCCAGTTGCCCCAATCGATGTCCGTGGACATCCCGGCGGTGAACATCAGCGCGGCGGCCTCCCCGAAGCCACGGCCCGCTGCCAGGATCAGGCCGGTCATGATCCGGGGCAGGCAGGCCGGCAGCAGCACGTTCCAGATGGTCTGCCATTTGGAAGCCCCCAGTCCCAGACTGCCCAGGGTGTATTCAGGGGGCAGGTCCTTCAGGGCGTTTTCCGTCACCGACACCATAAGGGGCAGGGTCAGGATGGAAACGGACAGGGCGCCGGCCATCAGGTTCCACTGGGAACCGGTCATGACGATGAACACCAGGTAGCCGAACAAGCCGACTACGATGGAAGGCAGGGAAGACAGGGTCTCCACCGCCATCCGCACCCAGTTGGTCAGTTTCCCGTCCTGGGCGTATTCCGCCAGGTAGATCCCGGCGGGAATGCCCCACAGGGCACTGATCACCAGGGCCAGGAACACCAGGTACAGGGTGTTGAAGAACATGTCCCGGAGGCTCAGCAGGATATCCGTGCTGAGGGCTCCCAGGCCCTGTCCCACCACATCCAGGATAAAGGCGAAGAGCAGGACTGCGGACCCGGCTGCGCCGGCGGTGAACAGCAGGCTCATGAACCGGTCCATGGTCTTTTTCTTGGCAATGTCTCCCATGGTCAGTCCTCCTCTTTCAGTTTCAGGGGATCTTTACCAAAGGTATGGATGATAAAGATCAGGATGAACGAAATCACAAACAGCAGCAGACCCAACGTCCACAGGGCTGCACTGTATTCCCCGCCTTCCATGGCACCTCCCATGTCGTTGGCGATCACCGTGGTCATGGTGGACGCCGGAAGGAACAGGGACGTGGGGAACCGTTTCATCTGGCCGATGACCATGGCCACGGCCAGGGCTTCCCCCAGGGCACGGGCCAGGCCCAGCACCACGCCGGTGAAGATGCCCCGCTGGGCAGCCGGGAGGATCACGTTCCGGATGGTTTCCCACCGGGTGGCTCCCAGACCGTAGGAAGCATCCCGCCAGCTCTTGGGTACCGCCAGCATGGCGTCAGCGGCCATGGTGGTGATCACCGGGAAGATCATCACCGCCAGCACCAGGGACGCGGCCAGTACCGAGAACCCGAAGGGCATGGGGAAGATTTTCCGGAGGAAGGGCACCAGTACGGTAAGGCCCACCCAGCCGTAAATAACAGAAGGGATCCCGGTGAACATTTCCACCACCGGGCGGATCAGCCGCTGTACCGCCGGAGACGCCATTTCCGACATGTAGATGGCCGCTGCCAGGCTCACCGGCAGGGCAAATACCAGAGACAGGAAGCAGGTGACCAGGGAGCCGCTGATGAACATGGCCGCCCCTACCTGGCCGCCGCCCTCCATGGTATCACTGGGTTTCCACTGGGCGGAAAACAGGAATTCCGTAATACTGTGGCCGAAATCCCAAAAGGTGCCGCTTCCCTTCACAAGAAGGAAAGCGGCCATCAGGAAAGGCAGCAGGGCCGCTGCAATGCCGCAGGCCGTGATTACAGTCTGTGACAAGGACTCTTTGCGGTGAACCTGTACCAGCTTTTGTGAACCCTTTTCATTAATCATGAGCGGTATCTTTAACCTGCATCTTGCTGCTCACACCATAACCCAGTTCTTCGATCCGTTTGCCGTAGTCGGCGGACAGGATGTAATCCAGGAAGGCCTTGACGGCAGCTTTCGGATTCTTGCTGGTGTAGATGTGTTCATACCCCCACACATTGTATTTGCCGGAGTAGGTGTTTTCCAGGGTGGGAGCCACACCGTCGATGGAGATGGTGGCTACGGTGTCATTCTTGGTCAGATAAGGCAGAGCCACATAACCGATGGCCCCTTTGTTCTGGGCTACGCTCTGTACCAGCAGGCCGGAGTTATCGGTTTCCAGAGATTTGTTGGAAGCTTCTTCCGCACCGCCCATGGCGTATTTGGCGAACAGGGCACGGGTACCGGAGGTCTTGGGCCGGGTTACCAGGGTAATGGGTTCATCCGGGCCGCCCACTTCTTTCCAGTTGGTGACTTTGGCGGTGAAGATGTCGGTAAGCTGCTGTTTGGTCAGGCTCTTGACTTTTTCTGCCACATCCTTGTTCACGATGGTGGCCACAGTCATGACGCAGATCTTGTGGTCTTCCAGTTTGTCAGCCTTGTCTTTGGGCAGTTTGGAAGCCGCCGGTACGTCAGAGTTCCCCATATCCACGGATCCGTCGGAAACCTGTTTCAGGCCCATGCCGGAACCGCCGGCGTTCAGGCTGATGCTCACTTCCTTATGCTGCTTTTTGAAGCTTTCGGCAGCATCCTTGACCAGAGGCAGCAGGGCGGAAGAACCGGACCCGGTGATGTTTCCGCTGACCGCAGCCGGCTTCTTGGTGTCAGCAGCCTTCTGGCCGCCGCACCCCAAAGCGCCCATGACCATCATCCCAGCCAGGACTGTCACAGCCAGTTTTTTCCATTTGTTTTTCAAAATCATCTTCATCGCTCCCTTACAGAAAATCCATGATGACAGTAGTATTGCTTTTGTCTATGGCTATAAGATACCAGAGCCATGTAAAAAGTAAGAGCAGGGTTTTGTAAAGAATTGTAAAAAAAAAAGACTGTTGCAAACGCAACAGTCTTTTGGGGTCGTGACCGGGCTGTTGCCCAAGCAACAGCCCCTTTACCTTCCCAACCTCATCTTGAAATCTTCATAGCCGAACCGTTTCAGCACCTTCACCGTCCCGTCCTCTTCCAGCACGTCGATATCCGGCAGGGGCATGCCGTTGAAGGTGTTGTTCTTGCAGGTGGTGTAGATGGCCATGTCTCCGAAGAGCAGCAGGTCCCCCACTTCCAGGTCCCCGTCGAAGCTGTAGTCTCCGGCCACGTCCCCGGACAGGCAGGTACCGCTGCCCAGCCGCCAGGTCACTGGCCGCTCTCCCGGTTCCCCGGCTCCGTAAAGAGGCGGCCGGTAAGGCATTTCCAGCACATCCGGCATATGGCAAGCGGCGCTGGTGTCCAATATGGCGATCTTCACATCCCCGTTTTCCACCACATCCAGCACCCGGGTGGCCAGGTACCCGGCGTTCAGGGCACAGGCTTCTCCCGGTTCCAGGTACACGGTAACGTCCCAGGCCTTCTGGGCCCGGCGGATGCATTCCTCCAGCAGGGGGATGTGGTACCCCGGCCGGGTGATGTGGTGGCCGCCCCCCATGTTCACCCATTTCATGTGGGGCAGCACATCCCCGAACTTTTCTTCCACAGCATCCAGGGTCTTTTTCAGGTCATCTGCATCCTGTTCGCACAGGGTGTGGAAGTGGATCCCGTCCAGAAGTTCCACCAGATCCGGAGTCATCCAGGCATCCCACTGGGCCCGGGTGGTGCCCATCCGGCTGCCGGGGGCACAGGGATCATAGATGGCATGGCCTTCCTGGGTGGAACATTCCGGATTGATCCGGAGCCCCACGCTTTTCCCGGCCTTTTTGGCCATGGGGCCCCAGGTCTTCAGCTGCCGGGGGGAATTGAACACAATATGGTCCGCCACCTGGCACACTTCTTCCATCTGGTCTTCCCGGTAGGCCCCGCAGAACACATGGACTTCCTTCCCGGGCATGGCTTCCCGGCCCAGTTTGGCCTCATAAAGGCCGCTGGCTTCGGTGCCGGCCAGGTAGGGCTCCAGCACCGGATACAGGTCGTAGTTGGAAAAAGCCTTCTGGGCCAGGAGGATCCGGCAGCCGGTCCGGTCCTGGACCCCTTTCAGGATCTCCCCGTTCCGGCGGAGGGCTGCCTTGTCCAGGATGTAACAGGGAGTGGTCAGCCCTCCGAAGGCGGCTTCCGGAGTCTTCCCCCGGAGCCCTGCAAAGGCGGGCCGCTCTTCCCGCACCTTGTTCCAGTCCATTATTTCACCAGAGCCGGATCATGGGATTCGCTCCGGGGCAGGCCGTGCTTGTCCAGGGCATCCAGGAAGGGATCCGGATCGAATTCTTCCACCGTGTGGACCCCGGGAGTGGTCCATTTCCCGGTAAGCAGCATCAGGGCGCCGCACATGGCCGGCACGCCGGTGGTGTAGCTGATGGCCTGGCTGCCCACTTCCCGGTAGCAGGCCTGATGGTCGCACACATTGTAGATGTAGTAGGTCTTTTCCTTCCCGTCTTTCTTCCCGGTGAAGATGCAGCCGATGTTGGTCTTGCCCTTGGTCCGGGGCCCCAGGCTGGCCGGATCCGGCAGCAGGGCCTTGAGGAATTTGATGGGAACGATTTCGTGGCCTTCAAAGTTGATGGGGGTGGTGGACAGCATGCCCACATCCTCCAGACAGCGCATATGATCCAGATAGCTCTGGCCGAAGGTCATGAAGAACCGGATCCGTTTCACCCCGGGAATATTCTTGGCCAGGCTTTCGATTTCTTCGTGGTGGAGCAGGTACATGTCCTTTTCTCCCACCTGGTCGAAGTTGTATTCCCGTTTGATGCTCATGGCCGGGATTTCCACCCAGTGGCCGTTTTCCCAGTAGCTGCCGGGAGCGGACACTTCCCGCAGGTTCACTTCCGGGTTGAAATTGGTGGCAAAGGCGTACCCGTGGTCCCCGCCATTGCAGTCCAGGATGTCGATGGTGTCGATGGTGTCGAATTCATGCTTCTGGGCATAGGCGCAGTAAGCCTGGGTCACCCCCGGATCGAAGCCGCAGCCCAGGAGGGCGGTCAGGCCGGCTTTTTCGAATTTTTCTTTGTAGGCCCATTGCCAGCTGTAGTCGAAGTAGGCGGAGAACCCTTCTTCCTTGCAGCGTTTTTCGTAGATGGCCCGCCATTTGGGATCGTCCGTGTCTTCCGGTTCGTAGTTGGCGGTATCCATATAGTTCACCCCGCAGGCCAGGCAGGCATCCATAATGGTCAGATCCTGATAAGGCAGGGCAATGTTCATCACCAGATCCGGCTGGTAGCTTTTGATCAGGGCGATCACCTGGTCCACCTGGTCCGCATCCACCTGGGCAGTGGTGACTTTGGTGGCGGTCTTCCCTTTCAGTTTTTCCGCCAGGGCATCGCATTTGGATTTGGTCCGGCTGGCAATGCACAGCTCGGTGAACACATCGCTGACCTGACAGCATTTCTGGATGGCTACGGAAGCAACTCCGCCGCAGCCGATAACAAGGACTCTGCTCATGATATTTTCCTCCTTGGAATATTGTGTCTAAGAGGTCTGCTGCACAAGCAGCAGACCTGAGTCGGAAGTCTGGAGTCGGAAGTCTGAAGCCCCAGGATAGGACCCGTCTTTATGGCCGGGTCCTCAGTAATTTGTAAAACCGGATCCGATTTACACATTCATAAATTTGCCTGCAAATTTATCCTTCGGCTCCAGACTCCAGACTTCAGACTTGAGCCGCTGTGCGGCTCTACAGCTGGTATGCTGCTTTTGCAGCATACCTTTACAACAGCGCCAGCAACA
>NZ_FR902103.1:0-3569 GCF_000437815.1 Acidaminococcus sp. CAG:542 | reverse complement strand
GAGCCAGTTCGTTCACATCGGCAGCCACCACATGGGTCCTGGCCACCAGCCGCAGGGCGTTCAGCAGCTCCATGAAGGTGATGCCCCCGGCTTCCGGGGTCCCGGTGCCCGGGAACACGGAAGGATCCAGGCAGTCCAGGTCGATGGTGAAATACACCGGAGCCTGGCTCTTTTCCAGATCCCGGACCAGCTGTTCCAGCCCTCCGAAACTGAAGGGATGCAGGTCCGTGTGGGCATGGGCGAACTGCCATTCTTCCCGTTCCCCGCTGCGGATGCAGAACTGGTGGATTTTCCCGTCCCCGATCAGGTCGTGGCACCGGCGGATCACACAGGCATGGCTCAGTTTCGCCCCCAGGTAGTCATCCCGCAGGTCCGTGTGGGCATCAAAGTGGACGATCTGGAGGTCCGGGTACTTTTTCAGCACCGCCCGGAAGGCGCCCAGGGTCACCAGGTGTTCGCCTCCGATCATAAAGGGCAGCTTCCCGTCCTGGAGGATGGTGGCAGTCCGGTCCTCAATGTCCTTCAGGGCCATTTCCGAACTGCCAAAGCACAGTTCCAGGTCCCCGCTGTCGAACACTGCATAGTCCGTCAGATCCTTGTCCTGATAGGGACTGTAGGTTTCCAGGCCGAAGCTTTCGTGGCGGATGGCGGAAGACCCGAACCGGGTGCCGGGCCGGTAGCTGGTGGTGGAATCAAAGGGGGCTCCGAACAGGACGATTTTGGCCTTTTCGTAAGGAGCGTCGCAGGCCAGGAAGGTTTCCACATTATTTGTCAGCATTTTTGCAGCCTTCTTCCGTTTCCACTTCCTTGAGCATTTCCTCCAGGAAAGCCGGCAGCCAGAAGGCTCCCACATGGAGCCGGGTGGTGTAGTACCGGGTGTGCATGTTCAGGGCTTCCCAGGCGGGAGCGTCCAGGTCGTTGATGGGATGGTACTTCTTGCTGGCAAAGCCGAAGGTCCAGTACCCTGCCGCATAGGTGGGGATGTGGGCCTGGTACACCTTGCTGATGGGGAAGGTGCTGACGATCCGCTGGTGGCTCCGCTGCATGGCAATGGCGTCTTCCTTGTAGAAGGGACTCCCCTGCTGGTTCACCATGATCCCGTCTTCCCGGAGGGCATTGTAGCAGCTGCCGTAGAATTCCCGGGTGAAGAACCCTTCGGAGGGACCGAAAGGATCCACGGAATCCACAATGATCAGGTCGTAGGAATTTTCCCGGTGGCGGATGAATTTCAGGGCATTTTCAAAGTAGATGTGCACCCGACGGTCATCCATCCGGCAGGCGTTTCCGGGCAGATAGTTCCGGCAGGCTTCCACCACCATGGGATCCATTTCCACCAGGTCGATTTTCTCCACCCGGTCGTACCGGGTCAGTTCCCGGACCACGCCCCCGTCCCCGGCGCCGATCACCAGGATGTCCTTGATGCCCTTGTGGACGGCCATGGGCACATGGGTCATCATTTCGTCGTAGATGAATTCATCCCGTTCCGTCAGCATCACGTTCCCGTCCAGGGTGAGCACCCGGCCGAATTCCGGCGTCTCGAAAATATCGATCCGCTGGAAGTCACTCTGTTTGGAGAACAGGTGACGGTTGACCCGGAGGCTGTGTTTCACATCCGGGGTATGGAATTCACTGAACCACATTTCCATTGGTTGTATCCCCCTCTTATGCTAATACATTCAGGTGGAGCAGTTCCGGATCTTCCGAACCGGTCATGCTGCAGCCCTTTTCTTTGGCGTACCGGATATGTTCCAGTACGGTTTTGGTGATTTTTTCCCCAGGGGCCAGAAGCGGGATCCCCGGAGGATAGCACATGACGAATTCGCTGCACACCCGGCCCTCACACTGCTCCAGAGGCAGGCTTACCTTCTCGGCATAGAAGGCTTCCTGGGGACTGGTGACCACCACCGGTTCCACATATTCCTGGGTGAGCATGCCGGTGGGATCCTTCTGATACCGGCGGCGGATTTCCGCCAGGGCGCTGACCAGCCGTTCCAGATCCTGGATCCGGTCCCCCATGGACAGGTAGGCCAGGATGTTGCCGATATCCCCGAATTCGATCTGGATGTCGTAATCATCCCGGAGGATGTCGTACACTTCGATGCCGGCCAGACCGATATCCAGGGTGTGGATGCTCAGTTTGGTGTTGTCGAAGTCGAAGACGGAATCCCCGTTCATCAGTTCCCGGCCAAAGGCATAGTAGCCTCCGATGTTGTTGATTTCCTGCCGGGCGTATTCCGCCATGTCCACCACTTTGTGGAAGATTTCCCGTCCGTGGAGAGCCAGCCGCCGGCGGCTGATGTCCAGGCTGGACATGAGCAGGTAGCTGCCGGAGGTGGTCTGGGTCAGGTTGATGATCTGGCGCACATAGCCGGCGTGGACCTTGGGACCGGTGAGCAGGAAGCTGGACTGGGTCAGGCTGCCCCCGCTTTTGTGCATGGAAATGGCGGCCATGTCGGCCCCGGCGGCCATGGCGGAAACAGGCAGCCCGCTGCCGAAGTAGAAATGGGTGCCGTGGGCTTCATCGGCCAGGCACAGCATCCCGGCATCGTGGGCCATCTTTACAATGGCCCGGAGGTCACTGCACACTCCGTAATAAGTGGGGTTGTTCACCACCACAGCCACCGCGTCCGGGTTCTCCCGGATGGCCTTGGCCACTGCATCCCGCTTCATCCCCAGGCTGATCCCCAGCCGCTTGTCCACGTCCGGGTTCACGTATACAGGAATGGCTCCGCAGAGCACCAGGGCGTTGATCATGCTTTTGTGGACGTTCCGGGGCAGAATGATCTTGTCGCCCCGTTTGCAGGCGGACAGGATCATGGACTGGACGGCACTGGTGGTGCCCCCCACCATCAGGAAGGCCTGGCTGGCTCCGAAGGCGTCAGCGGCCAGCTGTTCCGCCTCCCGGATCACCGACACCGGATGGCACAGGTTGTCCAGGGGCTTCATGCTGTTCACATCCACCCCCACACATTTTTCGCCCAGGAACTCCGTCAGTTCCGGGTTGCCTCGGCCCCGTTTGTGGCCGGGTACGTCAAAGGGCACCACCCGCATTTTCCGGAACTTTTCCAGAGCTTCGTAGATGGGCGCCCGATCCTGTTTCAACCGATATTGCTTTTCCAAGCTTTTTCCCTCCCCAGTTCATTTTTTACTTCTGTACAAAAAAACGCAAGCTGCCCCCTTGCAGCTTGCGTTTTAAGGTCTCATCCGGTATTTCGGTTTGCTTCTATCAGGGGATCCCCCGTTACGAACGACTCTTATTGACCGTTTCACAAGTCTGCGCACAGACGCATTGCGGTTATGAAGTAACCAACTTATAAAAGTTGAACCCAAAAGTTCAATCAATAAGGCTGCAAACCAGTTGCCGCCAATTCGGCAGTGGACCCGGCTGTCCGTATGGCCTTGACCGGACAGCTGCCCCGAAAAGGCAGTACCCCTGTCCAGTGGTCCGTGAAATTTCTGAAAATCCATGAACGAATCTTCAAACCGTAAAAATTTTAACATACCCCCACCCCGTTGTCAATTTCATCTTGTTTTCCCGTATGTGTCAACAAGTTCTCAGTAAAACCTTC
>NZ_FR902102.1:5814-21579 GCF_000437815.1 Acidaminococcus sp. CAG:542 | reverse complement strand
GGGCGGTGCCTCCTTCCCGGGCTCTGGTGGGGGCCCTCAACCTGCCGGTACTGGCCCTTCTGTTCTGCCTTATGGGGGTGATCGGGGGTCTGCGGGAAACGGGCTTCTTTGACAGGCTCCTGGACCATCTCCTGGAAAGGCTGTCCACCACCCGGCAATTGGGGGCGGTGCTGGTGTTTGCCTGCTTCTTCGGCAGCATGTGGGTCACCAACGACGTGGCCCTGATCACCTTCGTCCCCTTTGCCCTCCTCAGCCTGGCCGGGCAGGCAACGGAAAAACAGACAGCCCGGATCATCATCCTCCAGACCCTGGCCGCCAACCTGGGGAGCATGGTCACCCCGGTGGGGAATCCCCAGAACCTGTACCTGTACTTCCATTATCAGATGGAACTGGGGGGATTCCTGGCCCTGCTGCTGCCCTACACCCTGGTGTCCCTGGGGATGCTGGCCCTGGGGGTGGTCCTGTGGGTGCCCTGCCGGCCTCTGGAAAAACGGGGGAGGGGGGAACCCGGGAAAGGGAGCCCCGGGAAATACGGAAAGCTCCTGGGGTTCCTGTTCTGTCTGTGCCTTTTGACCGTGGCCCATGTGCTGGACTGGCGGGTGACCCTGGGGGCGGTGCCCCTGGGGATCCTGGCCGTCCGGCCCCGGTGGTTCCGGTGGGTGGATTACCGGCTGCTGGGGACTTTTGTGGCCTTTTTTGTGCTGATCGGGAACCTGGGCCAGATCCCGGCCTTCCGGCAGCTGCTGATTTCCTTTCTGGAGGGGCGGGAATTTTTTACGGCCCTTCTGGCCAGCCAGGTGATCAGCAACGTGCCGGCGGCGGTGCTGCTGTCCGGGTTCACGGACAACGGCCGGGCCCTGGTGCTGGGTACGGACATCGGGGGCCTGGGGACCCTGATCGCCTCCATGGCCAGCCTGATTTCCTACGGGTATTATGTACGCCGGTACCCCTGGCTCCAGGGATATTATCTGAAGGCATTCACCCTGGCCAACCTGGCCTTCCTGGTGCCCCTGGCGGGGATGGCAGCGGTTCTGTAGGGGCCCGCCCGGAGAGGGCCCATCGATTCAACGCCAAATGGGTCCGCATTTGGCCTCCCCCGGCCATTGACAATTGACCATTGACCATTGACGGCCCCGCCCCAGCGGGGCCTTTCCCATTGACAACCCCCCGGAAAAACTCTATAATTTACAAGATATGGTAATAGCCAAAAAGCCTATAAAGGAGTCGTGAAACATGGCTGAACAAACAATTTTGACCGAAGAAGGTCTCAAAAAATTAGAAGATGAACTGGATTATCTCCGTTCCGAGAAACGGCAGCAGGTGGCCGAACGGCTGAAGGTGGCCATTTCTTACGGGGACATCAGCGAAAACTCCGAATATGACGATGCCAAAAACGAACAGGCCTTTGTGGAAGGCCGGATCCTGACCCTGGAAAACATGATCCGGAATGCCAAGATCATCAAGGATTCCGACATTACCAAAAACGTGGTTTCCCTGGGCTGCAAGGTGAAAATCGAAGACATGGAAACCCATGATCAGGAAGAATACACCGTGGTAGGGACCACCGAAGCCGACCCTATGGCCGAACCGCCCCGGATCTCCAATGAATCCCCGGTGGGCAAAGCCATCCTGGGCCAGAAGGTGGGTTCCGTGGTGAAGGTCACCACCCCCATCGGTGAACTGGACTACAAGATTGTAGCCGTAAGCCGTCCCGGCGCTGCCAAAAAGGCTGCCGCCAAGGACGCAAAATAATTTCGCAAAGAATCAGGAGGGTTTTCATGTCCGACGAAAAGAAGAACCAACCGGACGTAGAGAAGGAAGCACTGGCGGACGAAGACGTCAATGAACAGATGCAGGTCCGTCTGGATAAAATGCACAAACTGGAAGAAAAGGGCATCCTGCCCTTTGGCCATGCCTATCAGTGGACCCATCACACCAAAGAAGTCCATGACCAGGTGGACGCCATGGAAGCTGCCGGCACTGTAGTGAAAGTGGCCGGCCGTCTCCTGGCCATCCGGGGCCACGGCAAGACCTGTTTCATGGATCTCCAGGACAAGACCGGCAAGATCCAGCTGTATGTCCGGAAGGACGAACTGGGCGAAGAAGCCTACAGCGTGGTGAAACTGCTGGATATCGGGGATATCGTAGGGGTGGAAGGCACCGTGTTCAAGACCCATATGGGGGAACCCTCCATCCGGGTCCAGAAACTGGAATTCCTCTCCAAGGCCCTGAAACCCCTGCCGGAAAAATGGCATGGGCTGAAAGATAAGGAAATCCGCTACCGTCAGCGGTATGTGGATCTGATCGTGAACCCGGAAGTCCGGGATGTGTTCGTGAAACGGACCCAGATCATCAAGTGCATTCGGCAGGTGCTGGACGACCAGGGGTATCTGGAAGTGGAAACCCCTGTGCTGAACACCATCTCCGGGGGCGCCACCGCACGGCCCTTCATTACCCATCACAATGCCCTGGACATCGACCTGTATCTCCGGATCGCCACGGAACTGAACCTGAAGCGTCTGGTGGTAGGGGGCCTGGAACGGGTGTACGAACTGGGCCGGGTGTTCCGGAACGAAGGGATGGACATCAAACACAACCCGGAATTCACCACCCTGGAATGTTATGAAGCCTTCGGGGATTTCAACACCATGATGGACCTGACGGAAAAGATCGTCACCACCTGTGCGGAAAAGGTCCTGGGGACCCTGAAGATCCAGTATGAAGGCACGGAAATCGACCTGACCGGGCCCTGGCCCCGGATGTCCATGATCGACGCTGTGAAGAAATACAGCGGCAAGGACTTCACCGGCGTCAAGGACGTGGAAGTGGCCCGGCAGCTGGCCAAAGAAGCCGGTGTGGCTGTGGAACCCGCCTGGGGCGTGGGCAAGATCATCAACGCCTTCTTCGATGAATTCGTGGAAAAGAACCTGATCCAGCCCATTTTCATCACCGGCCATCCCAAGGAAATCTCTCCTCTGGCCAAGAGCAGTGTGGCGGATCCGGACATCACCGACCGTTTCGAAGGGTACATCTTCGGCCGGGAACTGTGCAACGGCTTCACCGAACTGAACGATCCTCTGGACCAGAAGGAACGGTTCGAAAAACAAGTGGAAGAACGGAATGCCGGGGATGACGAAGCCGGGATGATGGACGAAGACTTCATCAACGCCCTGATGCACGGCCTGCCTCCTACAGGGGGCCTGGGCATTGGCATCGACCGCCTGGTAATGTTCCTGACGGGGGCTGTGTCCATCCGTGACGTGCTGCTGTTCCCCACCATGAAGCCTCTGGACGGTGGGAAGAACGAAGCAGCCAAGGCCCCTGCTGCTGCTCCTGTGGCAGCCGAAACTGCTGCAGCTCCGGCTTTCGAAACGGTGGCACCGGAAAAGATCGACTTCTCCAACGTGACCATCGAACCGCTCTTCACCGACTATGTGGATTTCGACAAGTTTGCAGACTGCGATTTCCGGGTGGTGAAGGTGAAGGACTGCTTCGCCGTGCCCAAGAGCAAGAAGCTGCTCCAGTTCACCCTGGACGACGGCACCGGCACCGACCGGACCATCCTCAGCGGCATCAAGGCCTACTACGATCCGGAAGACCTGATCGGCAAGACCTGTGTGGCCATTGTGAACCTGCCGCCCCGGAAGATGATGGGCATCGAATCCTGCGGGATGCTGCTCAGCGCGGAACATATGGAAGGGGAAGAACGGAAACTCCATCTCCTGATGTTGGATCCCCATATCCCCGCCGGCGCGAAATTGTGCTGATAAAAAGGGCTGTTGCGTGAGCAACAGCCCCTTTTTTCTATGAGGTGTGACAACCATGCAAAAAGACATGACCCGGGGACCCATCCTTCCCCTGATCCTGGAATTCCTTTTCCCCATGTTCGTGGGCAACGTGTTCCAGCAGCTGTACAACATGGCGGATATGATCATCGTAGGCCGGTATGTGGGGGCCGGGGCTCTGGCGGCCGTAGGCTCCGCCGGCACCCTGATGTTCCTGGTCCTGGGCTTTGCCCTGGGGATCACCGCCGGCTTCGGCATCCTCACCTCCCAGCGGTTCGGGGCCAGGGATGAGGCCGGGGTCCGCCGGAGCGTAGCCAACGGCACCCTTCTGGCGCTGCTCCTTTCCCTGGCCATGACCCTTTTGAGCACCGCCGCCGTGCCCTGGCTCCTGGAACTGTTGAACACTCCGGCGGATATCTGGAACGATGCCCGGACTTACATCACCATCATTTTCCAGGGGCTTTTCACCAACGTATTCTACAACATGGCTTCCGTGTTCCTCCGGTCCGTGGGGAACAGCAAAGCCCCGTTGTTCTTCCTGGTGTTTTCCGCCTGCCTCAATGTGGGGCTGGATCTGCTGCTGATCATCCAGTTTGGCATGGGAGTGGCCGGGGCGGCCCTGGCCACGGTGGTGAGCCAGGGGCTCTCCGTGCTCCTGTGCCTGGTGTACATCCTGAAAAAAGTGCCGGTACTGGTGCCTGAGAAACAGGACTGGGGACTGTACCGGTATGAGACCCGGGAACAGCTCCGGATGGGGGTGCCCATGGCTCTTCAGTTTTCCATCACCGCCTCCGGAATCATGATTGCCCAGTCTGCCATCAACCTGTTCGGTTCCACCGCTGCCGCGGCTTATACGGCGGCTTCCAAGGTATCCATGCTGCTGACCCAGGGGTGTCTGTCCATGGGCCAGACCATGGCCACCTATGCAGGCCAGAATTTCGGCCGGGGAGACCTGGAACGGATCCGCCTGGGGGTGAAGAAATCCCTCCGGGTGATGGCCCTGTATTCGGTGCTGGCGGCGGTGGTGCTCCACTATCTGCTGCCCTGGCTCATGGGCTTCTTCTTTTCCGGGGATACGGACCCGGCGGCCCTTATGCCCTGGGCCCAAACCTATGGAGACATTGCCATGTGGTTCTACCTGCCCCTGAGCAGCATCTTCATTTACCGGAACGCCATGCAGGGGGTGGGGTACGCCCTGGCGCCCACCCTGTGCGGGGTGGTGGAACTGGCCGCCCGGGGCGGCACGGCCCTTCTGGGCATGCACACCCACAGCTACGCCATCTCCGCCGCCTGCGACCCCATGGCTTGGCTGACCGCCGGCCTGTTCGCCTGGTGTGCCTGGCAGTGGGTGATGAAGGATATGAAGAGAAAAAAGGGGGTGTGAAAAGATTCACACCCCAATCGTGGAAAAAAAGACTGGCGCCGCAGGCGCCAGCCTTTTTTTATCCTCAATTATACTTCAGCACCGCTCCCTGTGCTGCGGAGGACACCAGGGAAGCGTACCGGGCCAGGTAGCCCTTCTTCACCTTGGGTTCCGGGCACACCCAGTTTTCCTTCCGTTTGGCCAGCTCTTCGTCGCTGACCCGCACGTTCAGGGTCCGGTTGGGGATATCGATGTCGATGATGTCCCCTTCTTCGATCAGGGCGATATTGCCCCCTTCCCGGGCTTCCGGGGAGATGTGGCCGATGCAGGCCCCCTGGGTGGCTCCGGAGAACCGGCCGTCAGTGAGGAGCGCCACGGATTTCCCCAGGCCCATGCCGGTGATCACGGCGGTGGGGTTCAGCATTTCCCGCATCCCCGGGCCGCCCTTGGGCCCTTCGTAGCGGATCACCACCACATCACCCGGGTTGATCTTCTTGCCCACAATGGCTTCGATGGCTTCGTCTTCGGAGTTGAACACCCGGGCGGGACCGGAATGTTTCAGCATTTCCGGAGCCACGGCGCTTTCCTTCACCACAGAGCAGTCCTGGGCGATGTTCCCTTTCAGCACGGCGATGCCCCCGGTTTTCCGGATGGGGTCCTTCACCGTGTGGATCACTTCCGGACGGAGAATCTTGGCGCCCTTGATGTTCTGGCCTACGGTCTTGCCGGTGACGGTGAGGCAGTCCTTTTCAATGAGTCCGTGCTTGGCCAGTTCGTTCATCACTGCCCGGATGCCCCCGGCTTCTTCCACATCCACCATGTGGAAGGTGCCACCTGGGCTTAGCTTGGTCAGGTAGGGGGTCTTCTTGCTGATTTCGTCGAATTCTTCCAGGGTCAGGTCCACCCCGGCTTCATGGGCAATGGCCGGCAGGTGGAGGCAGGTATTGGTGGAGCCCCCCATGGCCATGTCTACGGTAATGGCGTTCTTGAAGGCCTTGGCGGTCATGATGTCCCGGGGCCGGATGTTCTTGGCCAGCATTTCCATTACCTGTTTCCCGGCCTGTTTGGCCAAGGCGATCCGGGCACCCTGGTAGGCGGCAGGGATGGTGCCGTTGCCCGGCAGGCCCATGCCCAGCACTTCCGTCAGGGAGTTCATGGTGTTGGCGGTAAAGAGCCCGGCACAGGAGCCGCAGCCCGGGCAGGCGCAGTGTTCGATGGCAGACAGTTCCTGTTTGCTGATTTTCCCGGCTTCAAACCGGCCGGCGGCTTCGAACACGGTGCTGACGCTGATGTCCTTCCCCTGGTACCGGCCCGGGAGCATGGGGCCCCCGCTGACCACCACCGTAGGGATGTTCAGCCGGGCAGCGGCCATGAGCATCCCGGGAACGATCTTGTCGCAGTTGGGGATCAGCACCAGGGCGTCAAAGGCATGGCCGTTGGCCACCGCTTCGATGCTGTCCGCCACCAGCTCCCGGCTGGCCAGCGGGTATTTCATCCCGTCATGGCCCATGGCGATCCCGTCGCAGATACCGATGGCAGGGAATTCAATGGGGGTGCCGCCGTTTTCCAGCACACCATATTTAACGGCCTTGGCGATCCGGTCCAGATCCATATGGCCGGGAATGATTTCATTCTGGGCATTGCAGATGCCGATGAGCGGCTTTTTCAATTCATCTTCCGTATATCCCATGGCATAGAACAGAGAGCGGTGGGCCGCCCGGGTGGAACCTTTTTTCACTGTTGTACTTCTCATAGTATTCCTCTTTTCCCTCATGTACTGGCGTTTCCGCCGTAATATAACCAATACTGTAACACGATGGAAAAAGAGTGTCAACGAAAAGCAGAATCAGTCCTTTTTGACGTGGACAGTTGTACAAGGTTTTACATATAGGGTGGTCTGGCCCGTGTAGATCACGAATCCGGGCTTGGCTCCGGAGGGCTTTTTCACCAGCCGTTTCTCTGCATAATCCACCGGCACCCGGTCGGCGTTCCGTCCCTTGCTGTACCCGGCAGCCAGCTGGGCGGCGGCCAGGATGTCCTCTTCCCGGGGCTGGGGCAGGGTGGTCTTTAAAATCACATGGGACCCGGGGATGTTCTTGGCATGGAACCACAGGTCGCTGCCCCGGCCCAGCTTGAAGGTCACATAATCGTTCTGCCGGTTGTTCTTTCCAATATAAAGGAAGGTGTCCGGGGTGAGCTGGACCTTCAGGGGGGTGGACCGGCTCTGGGAAGGCTGTTTCTTCCGGGGCTGGGGCAAAAGGCCCAGGGAGATGATCTCCTGTTTGATCTCCCCGATCTCCCCTTTGGTGGAGGCGGTTTCCAGGGACACTTCCAGGCTCTGGAGGTATTCCAGCAGATCGTTGGCCTCTTTCTGCTGCTGCCGGATCTCTCCCACCGCCCGTTTGAACTTGTTGTACCGTTTGTAGTAGGCCTGGGCGTTTTCCATGGGGGTCAGTTCCGGAGCCAGGGCGATCTTCAGCTTCTTTCCGTCGTAGAGACTGTCCAGTTCACAGGAAGTCTGGCCCTTTTTCAGGGACCAGCCGTAGGCCATCAGGGTGTCCGCCATGATCTTCTGGGTTTCGGCGTTTTCCGCTTTGGCCAGGTCCTGGGCCAGGTATTTCAGCTTCTTTTCCGTCTTGGCTTCCTGGCTGGCCACCACCTTGGTGAGCAGGTCCTTTTCCGGAATCTGGACCGGCACCAGGGAAGCGCTGTAGGCCTGGGCCGCCAGCAGGGAGGGGAACACCTTCCGGGTCCATTCCGGATGGGTCTGGGGCTCATAGGGCACCAGGTTCTTCATCCGGTTCCGGCTGTCGATCTGGGCCACCACGGTCGGGTCCGTGCCTTCCAGACGCTGACGGATCTCCTGCTGGATGGCTCCGATGGCCTGTTCCACCTTTTGGGCCCCTTCCAGGTCCATAAGATTCACCGGTCCCGTAAAGCCGCTGCGCAGTTCCACTTCCTGGGCGGTGTATTTCCCGATCCCCTGGGTGGCGGCAATGAGCCCCTGGACCAGACTCACATCCCCCTGGGCCACAGCAGCCTCCCGGATGGCGTGAGGGTCCGCCTGGAGAAAATCCAGGCCTTCCTGGGCAGGGGGCAGGGTGTAGGGCAGGTTGGGAAGGATCTGCCGGACCCGGCTCTGGGCTTTTGTTACATGCCGGAGAGCGTCCAGGATGATTCCCTTTTCGTCGGTGAAGATGATGTTGCTGTTCTTCCCGGTAAGTTCCAGGATCAGGTGTTTGGTGATGATCTTCCGTTCCGCCCCGATGAGATCCACATCCAATGTGAGGATCCGGTCCAGGCCCTTTTGGGTCACCCGGGCGATCCGGCCTTCCTCCAGGTGCTTCCGCAGCAGCATGCAGAAGCTGGGGGGCAGGTCCGGCCGCTCCGGCAGGGTCTCCGGCAGGGTGATGAGAGGGGAGGCCCCGTTCATGTCGATCAAAAGATTCACCGTACGGTTCAGCCGGTTCACCTGCAGCAGCAGGGATTCACGGCTGGGCATGAAGATCTTGAAAATTTTTCCGCCGCTTAAAGCTCCTGTCAGTTCCCGGGTCAGGAGCTGCAGGGCAATACCTTCCAGATTCATGGTTTCCTCCAATATTTGCAGTGTTTCGTTAAATTCGTTATAATATATTGATTAGTATAAACCGTATTGGACTTTTCGGTCAAACCATAGAGGAGAGGATACCATGAAAAAAATCGGAACTCTGACAGCGGCCCTGCTGCTGCTCACCCAGCCCGCCTTCGCCATGCTTCCCCTGACGCCCACCACCATCCAGGCCGCCCAGGTCTACGGCGTGGAACGGAAGGGGGCGTCCCTGGGAGAGCTGCTGGCTCCCTGGACTGTCTACGACCGGAAGCAGATGAATCCCTACGGCCTCCGGGAACGGGTGGTGGTCTATACCCCCTTCCTGACGGCGGCGGTGGATGCCCGGCAGACCGCAGCGGACGGGGGCACCCCCAGTGTGCCCCAGGGCATGAAGGTGGCCAAACAGTATGACGGAGTGCTGGCCCTGGGTCTCAACCTGAGCACCAGTGTGAAACTGGAGCCCAGGAACCTGAAACTGCGGATGTACCAGGGCCAGAATGTGCTGGAACCCTATGCCTGCAACCTGAACAATGCCTCCCAGCGGGACATGCAGATCCTCAACAAGCAGTCCGGGGAACTGGAGGACAACAATGTGTGGGATCTCCAGTACTTCGTCTATTTCGACCTGTCCAAGGTGGACCCCAACCGGACCATGGTGTTGGCGGCCACCGATGAATACGCCGGTACCCGGGAATTTGTGCTGAAGCTGCCCAATATGAACTAAGGGGGAAGGGACATGGTACAGAGCATGACCGGCTACGGCCGGGGCGCCTGGGAAGAAAAGGACTTTTCCTTCCAGATCGAGATCAAGACCGTGAACCACCGGTACGCGGAGCTGGCCCTCCGGCTGCCCCGGTTCCTGAACCCGGTGGAAAACCGGATCCGGAAGCAGTTGCTGGGAAAAATCAGCCGGGGCCATGCCGATGTGTTCGTGACAGCGGTGTATACCGGGACGGAAGGCCGTCAGGTAAAAGTTGACAAAGGGCTGGCAAAGGCTTATCATGATAGTTTGAAAGAACTTGCGCACCTGCTGGGAACCTCTGAAGAAGCCTCCCGGCAGGACCTGTTTTTCATAGCCGGCTGTGGGGATGTGCTGGTGCCGGAAGAAGGAACGGTGGATCTGGACCGTCTTTGGCCCGGGATGGAACAGGCCATCAAGGAAGCCCTGGACCGGCTGCTGGCCATGCGGAAGGCGGAAGGGGAACAACTGGCCGCCGACCTGGAAAAACGGATTGGCACCATCGAGACCCAGCTGGGGACCATCGAAACCCGGGCCCCGGAAACGGTGGCGGAATACCGGGAAAGAATCAGCGGTCAGCTCCGGGACCTGCTCCAGGAAGCCGGGGCAGGGCCTCTGGACGAGGGACGGGTGATCCAGGAGGCGGCCCTTTACGCGGACCGGGTGAATGTGACGGAAGAAACCGTCCGGCTCCGCAGCCATCTCCGGCAGTTCCGGCAGCTGCTCCAAAAGGAGGAACCGGTGGGACGGCGGATGGATTTCCTGGTCCAGGAAATGAACCGGGAAGCCAACACCATAGCCTCCAAGGCAGGGGATGCCCGGATCATCCAGACCATTGTGGATATGAAAAGCGAAATCGAGAAGGTAAGAGAACAGATCCAGAATATACAATAAGAGTAGGAGAGAAATCATCTATGGACATCAAAATGATCAACATCGGCTTTGGCAACATGGTATCCGGCCAGCGGGTCATCACCATCATCGGACCGGACAGCGCTCCCATCAAGCGGATTGTCCAGGACGGCCGTGACAAGGGTGTGGTCATCGACGCCACCTATGGCCGGCGGACCAGAGCCGTATTGATTATGGACAGCGGCCATATTGTACTGTCTGCCCTCCAGCCGGAAACCATCGCCAACCGGTTCGCCACTCCGGAAGAGGACGATGATACGGCTGCGGAAGAAAAGGAGGAACCCAATGAATAAACCTCAGGGAATTCTGCTGGTACTCAGCGGCCCCAGCGGCGCCGGCAAAGGCACCATCTGCGCCCGGCTCCGGGAAAAACGGGACCAAATGGCCTACTCGGTGTCCTGCACCACCCGCCAGCCCCGGAACGGGGAAGTGGACGGGGTGAACTACTTCTTCAAGACCCGGGATGAGTTCGAAGAAATGATCAAAAACGGGGGCCTGCTGGAACATGCTTCCGTGTACGGCAACTACTACGGCACCCCCCGGCAGTATGTGCTGGACAAACTGGCGGAAGGGCTGGATGTAATCCTGGAAATCGACCCTCAGGGGGCCCTCCAGGTGAAGAAAAGCTATCCCGACGGAGTGTTCGTGTTCATTGTGCCGCCTTCCCTGGATGAACTGTCCAAGCGGATCTACAAACGGGGCACCGACGCGGTGGACGTGATCAAACGCCGGCTCAGCGCCGCCACCAGCGAACTGGCCTACGCTTCCAAGTATGACTACATCGTGGTCAACGACGAAGTGGAAAAGGCCACCGACAAGGTGAGCAAGATCATCGATGTGGAACACCTGCGGGTGGGCCGCACCTATTACATTGTTGACGAAATCTGCCATAACGGCACCTGTGACTGCGCAGAAAACGCGCAGGAGAAGTAAAGGAGAATGTAACTATGTCCATGATTGATCCTTCCATTGACTATCTGGCTGACAAAGTGGGCAGCAAATATGCCCTGGTGATTATGGCTTCCAAACGGGCCCGGCAGCTGGTGGACCATGCACCGGCCCTGGTGAAGTGCGATTCCAACAAGCCTGTTTCCATCGCCCTCCACGAAATCGGCGAAGGCCTGGTGACCATTGCCACCAAAGAAGACCTGAAGGAAATGAAGAAATAAAAGGAGGCCCCAGGTGCTGGAAGGCAAAAAGATTGCATTGGGGGTCACCGGGGGGATTGCCGCCTACAAGGCTGTGACCCTGGTGAGCCGGCTGGTCCAGGCGGGAGCCCAGGTGCGGGTGATCATGACGGACGCCGCCACCCATCTGGTTTCGCCCCTTTTGTTCAAGGAAATCAGCGGGAATCCGGTGGCCACGGATCTGTGGGCCGGGAACGCGGAATTCAATGTGGAACACGTGGCCGTGGGCCGCTGGTGCGATGTGATGGTGGTGGCTCCGGCCACTGCCGACATGATCGGGAAAATGGCCAACGGCATTGCCGACGACCTGCTGTCCACCACTCTGATGGCCTGTGACAAACCCAAGATCATCTGCCCGGCCATGAACACCAATATGCTGAACAACCCGGCGGTGGTCCGGAACCTGGCCACCCTGCGCCAGGACGGGATCACCATCATGCCCAGCGCTGCCGGCCATCTGGCCTGCGGGGTGAACGGGTCCGGACGGCTGCCGGAACCGGAAGACATCAAATCCTTCATCGACGGGTTCCTGGCCAGCCGGGAAGGGGATCTGCGGGGCCTCAAGGTTCTGGTCACCGCCGGAGGCACCCGGGAAGCCATCGACCCGGTCCGGTTCATCGGCAACCGGTCCAGCGGAAAGATGGGCTACGCCATTGCCCGGGACGCCGCCCGGAGAGGGGCGGAAGTGTTCCTGGTATCCGGTCCCACGGCTCTCCCGGCTCCCCGGAACGTGAAGTTCCAGAACGTGGAAACCACCCGGGAAATGATGGATGCGGTGCTGGGAGCCTATCCCCAGGTGGATGTGGTGATCATGGCCGCTGCCGTGGCTGATTACCGGCCCCATCATGCGGAAGAGCAGAAAATCAAGAAAAACGACGATACCCTTACCCTGGACCTGGACAAGAACCCGGATATCTTAAAGCAGCTGGGTCAGCAGAAGACCCATCAGTTCCTGGTGGGCTTTGCCGCCGAAACCCAGCATCTGCTGGAAAACGCCGCCGCCAAGGTCAGGAAGAAGAACCTGGACATGATCGTGGCCAACGACGTGACCATGAAAGGCGCCGGCTTCAGCACCGACACCAACGTGGTGAAGCTCCTGTTCCCCAGCGGAGAGATCCGCAGCCTGGAGCTTATGAGCAAGGAAGACGTGGGAAACCATATTTTGGATATTGTACGAGACTCAGTCGGCCATTGACAATTCACAATTCACAACTGAAAAGGGGCTGTTGCATTTGCAGCAGCCCCTTTTTGTGGTACCATAGAACCAAAAAGGGAGGTGCGGCCATGAAACTCTTGTTCCGTCAACGGATCTTTTCCTGGTTCGACAGCTATGACATCTACGACGAAAACGGCAATACCGTCTATGTGGTGAAAGGCCAGCTGGCCTGGGGCCACTGTCTGAAGATCTGCGACCCCCAGGGCCACGAACTGGGCCTGGTGAAAGAAAAAATCATCACCCTGCTGCCCAAATTCGAACTGTATGAAGGCGGCCGGTACATCGGCAGGATCAGCAAGAAACTGTCCCTGTTTTCGCCTAAATTTTCCATCGATTTCAACGGCTGGACCGTGGAAGGGAACTTCCTGGAGTGGGATTACACCATCCGGGATGCCCGGGGAAACCGGGTGGCCACCATCGGCAAAGAACTGTTCCACCTGTCCGACACCTATGTAATGGACATCAACGACCCCGCTGACGCCCTCCACGTCCTTATGTTCGCCCTGGCCATGGACGCGGAAAAATGCAGCCGGGAGAAAAAGTAGGAAAAAGCAGTGAAGAGTGCAGAGTGAAGAGGGAAGAGCGGGACGGCACGGATCCGTAGAGGCCGCACAACCGGCGGCCCGCCAGAACCACGGATCCTTGACTCCAACGCCGTAGGGGCTAGCCGCAGGCAAGCCCATCCCGGCCGCCCAGAGGGCCTCCACAACGACCCACAATGAATCAATCCTTGCAAAGGAGCCACCTATGACAAACGAACCCAAAACCGAAAAACAACAGGCCGAGGAGGCCCGGTCCGCTTCCTTCCGGGCCGGGGCGGGTCTTTGGGCCGGCCAGTCCCTGGACCGGACCCTGGCGGCCCTGGAGGAGAAATTCCGGAAACCGCCCACCTACAACCGGAAACTCTACGAAGATCCCCAGGCTCTCCGGGCTGCCAAAAACCAGGCCTTCCAACAGGGGGACCCGAAGGATCCCTACACCGGCAACCTGCTGAAAATGCGGAAACAGGAGGCCAAAGCCCAGTACGGTGCTGACTGGCAGAAACATCTGGCGGAAGTGGACCATACCCAGTCCGTCCATAAGGTATTTCAGAAATACAAAGACAATCCCTGGATTACCAACGATGACATCAAGGAAGCGGTGAACCAGAAGGCCAACCTGCAGATTACCAACCGGAGCTTCAACAACGCAAAGCGGGACCGGAGCAACACCCAGATGGGCAACAACCAGGACTACCGCCGGGACAAAGGGGTCCGTTTCACCAAGGGGGGAAAAAAGCAGGCACTGGAGGACGAAGCAAAAGCCCAAAAGGCCATTGACTGGACCCTGAAGAAAAAAGCATTGGGGCACATGGGAGACGCCTTTCTCCAGTCCGGGGCCCAGGCGGCTGAGGGAGCCGCCTTGATGACCGCCTGCCTGTCCGGGGCCGGCAATGTAGTTGCGGTGATTAAAGGGGAAAAGACCACGGAAGAAGCCCTCCGGGATCTGGTCCGGGATACCGCCGCTTCCGGGGGCACCGCTTTTGCCCTGGGAGGCAGCGTGACGGTGATAGCCCGTTCCCTGTCCAGTGCCAGTTCGCCCCTGGTCCAGAACCTGGTGAAGGCCGGCCTCCCCGGCAAGGTGGTGGCCGGGGTCATGGCCGTGGGAGGTACCCTGCTCCAGTACGGCCAGGGGAAAATCACCACCGCGGAATGCATCACCCAGCTGGGGAACACCGGCTGTGCTGCCGTATGGACCGGCTATGCCACAGCTGCCGGTCAGGCCCTGATCCCTATTCCCTTTGTGGGAGCCCTGGTGGGCAGCCTGGTGGGCGGCGCCCTGTACGGCACCTTTGCTGGTCAGTTCATGGCAGCCGCCGCCGAAGCCCGTGCGGCCCGGAAACGGTACGAAACCATCGCCCGGATCACCGCCGAAAACATCGCCCGGCTCCGGGAAGAACGGGCATCCTTCCAGGCCGCCTGTACCCGGCTGTTCCAGGAACGGGGCCGGGCCATCCAGGAAGGGTACGACCAGTTTGTGCTGGCCGACCTGGAGGGGGATTTCGACCAGATGGCCGCCGGCCTGAACCGGATCGCCGGGGCCTTTGGCCAGGATCTGGGAATCCATTCCCAGGAAGAGTTCGAAAACCTGATGGAAGACGATACCAAGGATTTTGTTCTGTAGAAAGGAGAAAACCATGATTCCATTGCTTTTAGGAGCTGCTGCCCTGGTGATCGGGGGCAAGGGAGTGAAGAAGACCGTTTCCGCCGTCAGCAAAATGAATGATGCCAAGGACATGGCCCATCGGTACGAACGGCGGTCCAAGCGGGCGGAAGAAAAACGGGAAAAAGCCCGGGAACAGGCCGGAACCGCCATCGGGCAGCTGGGGGAGACCAAAATGAATATCCTTACCGGTTCCCTGCAGACCTTTGTGAAGGAATTCCGGCGGATCAAGAACGTGGATTTCCGGAACAGCGTGGGCCTGGAAGAACTGAGGGACTTCCGGCCGGACAGCCCGGCCCTGAAGGAAATCGCCGCTGCTTCCCAGAAGGCCCTGGAATTTTCCACCGGCGCCGTGGAAGGGGGCCTGGCCGGAGGCGCCATGGCCCTGGGAGCCTACGGAGCCGTAGGAGCCCTGGCCACCGCCTCTACTGGTACTGCCATTGCCGGCCTTTCCGGGGCCGCCGCCACCAACGCCACCCTGGCCTGGCTGGGAGGAGGTTCCCTGGCTGCCGGCGGCCTGGGCATCGCCGGAGGCACGGCAGTGCTGGGCGGCATCGTGGCGGCACCGGCCCTGATGGTGGCCGGCATTTTCCTGGAAAACAAGGCCGACGAAGCCATGGACCAGGCCCGGGCCTACCGGGAAGAAGTCAGGGAATTCGAAGAACGGTGCGACAGCAATATCGCCCTCATGGACGCCATCCGGACCCGGGGGGACCAGATCCGCAGCCTTTTGGACACTCTGGAAGGCCATTTCGCCGCCAGCTTGGAACAG
>NZ_FR902102.1:0-5751 GCF_000437815.1 Acidaminococcus sp. CAG:542 | reverse complement strand
TGGAGAAAGTACACCCCGGAAGAAAAACAGCAGGTGGGGAAGGCGGCCCTTTTGGCCAAGACCCTGAAAATTGTCCTGGATACCCCTCTCCTCCGGGAAGACGGGACCCTGACCCCGGAATCGGAAAAAATGCTGGCACAGGGCCTGGACCATGTTTCCCTGCAGTAAATGCGGCCAGTGCTGTAAAAAAGTGGGCCGCACCCCCCTGGCCAAAAACCTGGACCGGGGAGACGGGGTGTGCCGCCATTACGACGGAGCCATCCGCCTGTGCCGCATCTACCAGGAACGTCCCCTCCTGTGCCGGGTGGACGAGTACTACGACCGGTTCCTGAAGGACAAAATGCCCCGGGAAGAATGGTATCGGCTGAACCAGGAACAGTGCAGGAAGCTGCAGGATAAAAGTGCAGAGTGAAGAGTGCAGAGGGAAGAGGGAAGAGCGGGACGGCAGGGCCGCACGGATCCGTAGGGGCCGCACAACCGGCGGCCCGCCAGAACTACGAATCCCTGACTCCAACGCCGTAGGGGCTAGCCGCAGGCAAGCCCTTCCCGGCCGCCCAAGGGGCCTCTACAACGACGAACGACCCACGATGAATGAAACCAAAGGAGAAATTTCAACCATGTGCATCGAATCCGATTGGAAACTGTTCAGAAAACGCCTTCCAGGTTGGCAGGAAAATTACATGGCCACCCTGCTGGAACAGTATAAAGCCATCCTGGAAGAAGACACCCAGGCAGCCAAAAGGTTCCATAAACTGGAGGATGAACTCCTGGAACACAGAAAAGATGCAGGCGTACTCTGCGAAATGCGCAGGTCCCGGATGTTCAGCAACATCCTCTGCCTGATCCACGAAGGAGCCATCACCCAGGACGATCTGGAAGGCTTCAGCGAAGAACTGAGAAAACGAGTGGCTGGCTGGTTGAAGATGGAAGAGAAGGAAGATAGTAAAAAAGAGGTAAGGCATCGAGAGAGCAACTGGGTAAGGAATCCGGTTAAAAAAATCAAACCGTAAGTCCCCCCAGAGGGCATGCATCAACCGCCTCCCGCCAAAGGAGACCATTTGCCATGGGCAAATGTTTTTGAAGGAAAACGCAGCCCTGTGGGCTGCTAACCCACCACCCATGCTGGGCATGGATACCCCCGCCCTTGCAAAGGGCGGATATAAGACCGCCGGCCCTGCGCCCCTACAACGTTGGAATCGGGGGCCGACAACAACGGTCAGAGAAACGGATCCTCCGATAACCCCGTCCTCAGAATTTTCCGTGGTGAATCCCTGACCCCAAGGTTGTAGGGGCTAGCCGCAGGCGAGCCCATCCCGGCCGCCCAGAGGGGCCCATTCCGCACAAAAAAAGAGCCGTTGCCCGGGCAACAGCTCTTTTTTCAATATTTGGCGGAGGAGGTGGGATTCGAACCCACGGTCCCTTGCGGAATCGCCAGTTTTCAAGACTGGTGCCTTAAACCACTCGGCCACCCCTCCATAAGCTAACAGAGTTAGTATATCGTAGTGATTTTCCCTTGTCAAGGAACTCTGCCTACTCTTTTTATCCAACCTAGTGTATAATAAAAGTACTGCAATCAAAAGGAAAGGGCGGGTGGACATTGTGGATCTGGTGGACAAGCTGAAGGAATATTCCGTGCTTACGGAGGAGGAGTATAAAGAACTCCTGCTGACGGAGGATCCTCTGCTCCGGGCCAAGCTGTTCCGGGGGGCCCAGGAGGCCATGAATTTTGTGTTCCACCGGAAGGTGCATTTCCAGGGGGTGCTGGAATTCACCAACCACTGTCCCCAGAACTGCCTGTTCTGCCGCCGCCGGGAAGAGAACAACGACCTGCCCCGTTTCCGGCTGAACTGGGAACAGATCCGGGGCGCCTGCGAACTGGGGTACCAGATGGGGATCCGGTCCTTCCTGCTCCAGGGCGGGGAAGACCACTACTATACGGACATGATCATGTGCAACCTGCTCCGGAACCTGCAAAAGCAGTTCCCGGACTGTGCCCTGGGGCTGTCCATCGGGGAACGGAGCCGCCAGTCCTACCACCGGCTCCACCAGGCCGGGGCCCAGCGGTATTTCCTCAGCTTCCAGACCGCGGATCCTCTCCATTTTTCCCGGCTCCATCCTCCCACCCATTCCCTGTCCACCAAAATCGCCTGCATCAACGATCTGAAAGACCTGGGTTTTGAAACGGATACCGGGTTCCTGGTGGGAGCCCCTTATGAACAGGCGGAATACCTGGTCCGGGATCTGACCCTGCTCCAGGAGCTGGCTCCCCATTCCATCACCCTGACCCCCTTCCTGCCGGAAGAGGGGACACCTTTCTACCAGCAGGACCGGATGGCCCTGGAAGAATACCTGCGGCTTACGGCGGTGCTGCGGATCCTGTTCCCCCGGGCCAACATTGTGGCTCCCTGGTCCATCCGGCGGATCCATGCCCACGGCCAGATCCTCAGCGTCCAGAGCGGGGCCAATGTGCTGCGGATGCCCATGGCGCCTCCTGCCGGCCCGGAAGACCTGAGCCAGGACGCTCAGAAAAAGATGCTCCACACGGTGGAAGTCATGTACCGGTATCTGAAAAATTACGGGTACTATCTGACCCCGGGCCGGGGAGATTCCCTGCTGTATCCCCACCGGGTGGAAGACCCTGAGCCCGCAGCCCTGGAAGAGGCCAAGACGGAAGAGACGGAAAATCCCGAAACTGAATAAAGAAAACCAAGATATGTTGTTAAAACAACATATCTTTTTTTGTTCCTCCCGTATACTATGACATGTAAGGAAACAAAGAACCTGCCGCAAGGCCAGGTTCTGCTGATAAGGAAAAACAAAAATCATCATACAATGGAGGAAATGAAAATGGAAAACGCAAAGAAAATCACGGGCGAAATGCTGGTTGGCAAGATCTGTGCTGAACATCCGGAAGCCATCCCGGCTCTCCAGGCTGTAGGGATGCACTGCCTGGGCTGCCCTTCTTCCCAGATGGAATCTTTGAATGACGCTGCCTTCGTCCACGGGCTGGACCCTCAGAAGGTGGTTGACGCTGTGAACGCCGCTCTGGCGGAAAACTGAGGGGAGGGGAGACCATGAGCGCATTTCTGGGACCCATCCATCACTGGCTGTACGGCAAGATCCAGCTCCAGGAAGCCATCATCGCCCGGATCGCCGGAGAAGCGGAAAAACAGGGCTGGGGCACCGGGGACAAACCGGCAGCTGACTATGTAAAGGAAGAAACCCGTCCTCTGGACGAACTGATCGACACCACCAACATCCACGGCTGGCTCCAGGGCCGGATCCACGATGCGGAAGGCCGTTATGCCCAGCTGGTGTCCGCCCTGCTCCACCACAACGACAACCTGCTGCCGGAACTGGAAAAACTGGCCCGGGAAGTGGGCCAGGACCGGGCTCTGGGTTCGGACGCCGATGCTTCCGCCATCTACCGGGCCTTTGAAGACGCCTTCCTGAACGGCATGCCCTGCGACCGGGTGAACCAGGTCACCGACCAGAATCCGGATGCCTTCGCCTGGGACCAGACCGATGATCTCCACGGGGGCTACTGGCAGGAAGCGGACGTGAACCCCCGGGTGTACTACATCCTGCGGGATGCCATGATGGAAGGGATGCTGGAAAACACCGGCTACACCCTGGAACAGGAAGACCACACCCATTACGTGCTCCGTCCCAAAGCGGCCTGAAGGAGGAAGAACCATGACCTACAGCATTGAGTGCATGAAAAAAGAACATGAGAACATCAGCCGGATGCTGGAAGTGATCCGCCAGGCCTGCATCGGGATCCTGGAACTGTCTCCGGTGGACGTGGGGGATTTTCGGGACATGGTGGATTTCATCCGGAACTATGCGGACAAACATCATCACGGGAAGGAAGAAAAGTTCCTGTTCCCGGTGATGGTGCAGAAGCTGGGCCGGGTGGCGGACAACCTGGTGACCCACGGGATGCTGGTGGAACACGACCTGGGCCGGGACCACGCCATGAGCCTGGCCACCGCCCTGGATGAATACGAAAAGAATCCCAAGACCGAATACAAGCTGGACATCCTGACGGAAGCCATGGGCTACGCACGGCTGCTGAAGCGCCACGTGGAAAAGGAAAACAACGTGGTGTACACCTTCGCCGAAAACCAGCTGACCCCGGAAGACCTGGCGGACATCGACGCCAAAAGCAGGAAATTCGAGGAAGAAGAAGGGGCCAAAGGGGTCCAGGACCATTACCTGGGAATTTTGGAACGGTTGGAGAAGAAGTATCTGTGAGTAAAGGGGCTGCTTGGAAAAGCAGCCCCTTCTTTGTGCTATAATGAAACCATCTTCTATTCTAGGGAGCGTGATGGTATGGATGCACAGAAAATCATTGAACGGGCGGTGGATGACCGGTACCGGGAGGAACTGATCGGCCTGAGCCGGAAAATCTGGGAACTGGCGGAAGTGGGCTACGAAGAAACCCGGTCCGCCGAAACCCTTTGTGAGGCCCTGGAACACCACGGGTTCGCCGTTACCCGTCATCTGGTGAACATTCCCACTGCTTTCAAAGGCGTCTGGGGCAAGGGACGCCCGGTGGTGGGGATCCTGGGAGAATACGACGCTTTGCCGGGACTCAGCCAGGAAGCGGGCTGCCCGGTGAAAAAGCCGGAACACGAAGGCTGCCCCGGCCATGGCTGCGGCCACAACCTGCTGGGCACCGGGGCACTGGCCGGCGCCCTGGCCCTGAAGGACTATCTGGAAGAAACCGGCAAACCGGGCACCGTGGTGTATTTCGGTACTCCGGCAGAAGAAAACCTCAGCGGCAAAGCCTTCATGGCCCGGGACGGGGCCTTTGACGGGGTGGACTTCTTCCTTACCTGGCATCCGGCTCCGGAAAACCGCACCGCCACCCCCCACCTGAACGCCAACGTGTGCCGGACCTACAAGTTCAAAGGCATCACCTCCCACGCCGGAGGCGCTCCCGAACTGGGCCGCAGCGCCCTGGATTCCTGTGAGATCATGGGGGTGGGGGCCAATTACCTCCGGGAACACGTGATCATGGAAGCCCGGATCCACTACGCCTATCTGGACGTGGGCGGCCGGGCCCCGAACGTGGTCCAGGACCATGCGGCGGTCCGCTATGTGGTCCGGGCCCCCTATTACCGGCAGGTGAAGGAAATCGTTCCCCGGCTGGACGACGTGGCCCGGGGGGCGGCTCTCATCTGCGGCACCCAGGTCACTGTGGAACGGGAATCCGGCTATTCCGAATACATCAACAACAAAGTCCTGGCCCAGGCAGCCACCGAAGCCTTCCACGCCATCGGTGCGCCCCAATGGGATGACCGGGACTTCGCCCTGGCCAAAGCCTTTACCGATTCCTTCAGCGACAGCATGAAGACCAAAGAAAAGGACATGATCCTGAAACGGTACGGCCGGGACCGGCTGGAAGAAAAACTGGCCCGGCCCCTGGATACGGAGATCAAGGACTTTGATCCCGACCGGGAAGAACTGGATTTCGGCTCCACCGATGTGGGGGACGTGGGCTTCATCGCTCCCACCTACTACTTCAACGTGGCCACCGAAGCCCTGGGCACTCCGGGCCATTCCTGGTACAAAACCGGCCAGGTGAATTCCAGCATCGGCCAGAAAGGCATGCTCACCGCCGGCAAAGTCATCGCCCTGACTGCGGTGAAAGTCCTGGAAGACCCGGCCCTGCTGACAGCCGCCAAAGAAGAATTCCAGGCCAAGAACAACGGCCAGTACGACTGCCCGGTGGCAGGAGTGGAG
>NZ_FR902101.1:0-939 GCF_000437815.1 Acidaminococcus sp. CAG:542 | reverse complement strand
ATTCATTTTACCGAGAACTATTTTACACTAAGTGCAACTATTGGAATCATTGAACGGGAAGAGGATTTTATGGTATACTTAACCGATTATAGAGGGTGAAAAGTATTTTTCACCCTGTCAGCGGTCAATGGTCAATGGCCGAAGGAAGCCAGCTTTGCTGGCGGTGAACGAATCAACAAAAGGAGTTCTTGCATGAGTGTTTTGGATGTTGCCCATCTTTCCCACAGCTATGGGGGACGGGAAATTTTCGACGATGTTTCTTTCCGCCTGGAAAAGGGGGAACATGTGGCCCTGGTGGGGGCCAACGGGGAAGGGAAATCCACCTTTATGTCCATCATCACCGGGAAACTGACTCCCGATGAAGGAAAGGTGACCTGGGCCCGGCGGACCAAAGTGGGCTACCTGGACCAGCATTCCGCCCTGGAGCCCGGGAAGACCATCCGGGAAACCCTCCGCACCGCCTTCCAGGACCTGGTGGAACAGGAACAGGAAATGCTGGCAGACTACGACAAAATGGAAAGCGCTTCCCCGGAAGAAATGGAACGGCTTATGGAGGAAGTGGGGGAAATCCAGGAACGGCTGGAAGCGGCGGACTACTACAACCTGGATGCCAAAATCGAAGAAGTGGCCGGAGGCCTGGGGCTCCGGGACATCGGCCTGGAACACAAGGTGGACGAACTGTCCGGGGGCCAGCGGACCAAGGTGCTGCTCACCAAGCTGCTGCTGGAGAACCCTGACATCCTGCTGCTGGACGAACCCACCAACTACCTGGATGCGGAGCACATCCAGTGGCTTACCCGGTATCTCCAGGACTACGAAAACGCCTTCATCCTGATTTCCCATGATGTACCCTTCCTCAATGCAGTGACCAACATCATCTGGCATGTGGACAACCTGAAGCTGGACCGTGTTAAGGCCGGACTATAATTGACCCAAAGG
>NZ_FR902100.1:7199-10618 GCF_000437815.1 Acidaminococcus sp. CAG:542 | reverse complement strand
TTTTGCGTTTACACAAAATATTTTACACACCCCAGGGCGCCGGCCATTTAGCCGGCCCACATTCGTCGGTTCAACGACATCCCCGTCCGCTCGGTCGAACAAACAACATCCGATTCCAACGCTGTAGGGTGCGCGCCGCAGGCACACCCTTCCCGGCCACGGGCTGTTTTAATCCGGCTAGGGTTGGCGTTTTTTAACCGACTCTGACACAGGGAACTGAACTCATAAGCAATTGGCCACTTAATCACTTTACCACTCAGCCACCTAACCATCTTACCGGAACCCTTAGTCTGCTTATTAATCTATGATTACAGTGGCTCACTTTCGATGATATTCACAACTGGGTTTTAATAAGCTCCCTCAACTACTCCCTAAATCCCGGACCCAAATCATCTCTTCTCAAGCCAAATTCCACCACAGCCTTCAAATATCCTAATTTATCCCCCGTATCATACCATTTCCCCTGAAAATTGTACGCATATACATGCCCCATATGAGCCATGACTCGCAGGGCATCTGTCAGCTGGATTTCTCCGCCTTTGCCAGGCCGGGTCTCTTCTAGGATATCGAAAACTTCCGGAGTAATCACATACCACCCCAGAGCCGCAAAACGGCTGGGGGCTTCTTCCATTTTGGGTTTCTCCACCATATCCTGTACTTTCAGCAGGAATATACTGAATGGTAGGCTTATCCACAATAGGCAGCATTTCCTTGGGCATGGCTTTGGTTTCCGGCAGAAACCGGGTACCGAAGCCGGCTGCGGGGATTATGGCCTTACGGATTTTTTGCATGAGGAAGCTCCTTTTCGGCATAAATTTATGACTTTAGACTTCATCTGTTGATTATAACGTATAGTGTTAAATCTAGCTATCATAATTTACACAAAGGTGTGAATACTTTTCTTACTTTGTATTCAACTTCAGAGAGTCGGGAATTATGCTAATAAAACTACTATAAGTACAAATAAAAGCGCCCATAAGTCCAGTTTTAATGCAATGTTAAACATCTTATATTTATTAACAGCAATTCTGCTATTAATAATAATATCTTCAGCTAAATCTTGCACACATTTATTCGCTTTAGATTCTTTACGCCCGTAATTAAGATTTATACATTTTATATATTCTTCAGTAGCTTTAAATAATGCAATGCTTCTATAAAAAATCAAATTCTGAGTATTAGAATTCGATACGTCTAAGGAGAAGAGATAAAAGGGGAACTATACACCTCACAAAGCAAATGTGGTATAATATGCTGTAACTTATGGTCTCAATCTATTTCTATCTGTTATAGGAGCTGACGTGATGACAAGCAATAAAAACAGGAACTGGAGGAACCCCTTCGGTTCGTCTTCCCCCCACAAACGGAAAAAGCTGGGCGGAACAATCTTTTCTGCCCTGATGGCCCTGGTGCTGGTGGGCTTCCTTTCGGTGGCTGCCTTCTTTGCCGTGGCCAAATTCACCACCGCCAAGATCCTTACCAAGGATATGGCTCCCATGGCCTCTTCTCAGTTCTTCGATGCCAAGGGCAACCTGATCACCACGGTGGATTCGGAAGAAGACCGGATCCCGGTGACCATCGACAAGGTGCCCAAGAACCTGCAGAACGCGTTTCTGGCTGCAGAAGACATCCGGTTCTATGAACACGGGGGCATCGACTTCCGGGGCATCGGCCGGGCCATCTACACCTACATCCGGTGGGGCGAGGTCCAGGGGGGCAGTACCATTACCCAGCAGCTGGCCAAGAACTACTTCCTGACCCAGGAACAGACCCTGAGCCGGAAGCTCCATGAAGCCTTCATTGCTCTCCAGATCGAGCAGAAGTACACCAAGAAGGAAATCCTGGAAATGTACATGAACCAGATTTACTTCGGCCAGGGTGCCTACGGGGTGGAAACCGCCGCCAACACCTATTTCGGCAAGCATGTGGAGGATCTGGACCTGGCCCAAAGTGCCATGATTGCCGGGATTCCCAAGAGCCCCAACTACTACTCTCCCCTGTCCAACCCCAAGGCCGCCAAGGCCCGGCAGAAGACGGTGCTGGAGCAGATGGCCAAGTACGGGTTCATTACCAAGGAACAGGCTGACAAAGCCTATGCGGAACCTCTGACCTACAAGAGCCTGAATGAATCCCCCGGCTCCAAGAAATACTTCATTGATTACTGCATCCAGCTGCTGGTGGACAAATTCGGTCCGGATGCCGTATACAAACAGGGTCTGAAGGTGTACACCACCCTGGATCCGGAAATGCAGAAGGCGGCGGAAAAGGCGGCAGCCCTGACCCCCACCTATTACACTGACAGCAACAAGCTGAAGCAGCCTCAGAGTGCCATTGTGGCAGTGGATCCCAAGACCGGGTACATCAAGGCCATGATCGGAGGCCGGGGCACGGACCAGTTCAACCGTGCCGTCATGGCGGAACGGCAGCCTGGTTCTTCCTTTAAGCCTTTCGTTTACATGAACGCCATGGAACAGGGTGCCACTCCCAGCGATACCGTCCAGGACTCCCCCATCCCGGGAGACTGGAACCCCCAGAACTATGACCGGAGCTTCCATGGCACCGTGTCCTACCGGACGGCACTCACCTATTCCTACAACGTGCCTGCCGTCAAGGTGGCCATGAAGTACGGAACGGAAAAGACCCTGAAACTGGCCAAACGGCTGGGGATCACCACCCTGGTGGATGATGACGACAACGCGGCCATGGCCCTAGGGGGCCTGACCCACGGGGTGACGCCTCTGGAAATGGCCGGTGCCTATGCGGGCATCGCCAATATGGGGAAATTCAACAAACCCACTCCCATTGTAAAGATCCTGGACCGGAACGGCAAAGTGCTCTATGAACACAAAACCAATCCCACCCAGGCTGTGAAACCGGAAACTGCCTACATGATGATTTCCATGATGGAAGACGTTATGACCCGGGGTACTGGCCGGGGGGCCGCCATCAACCGTCCCTGCGCCGGGAAATCCGGGACCACTGACACTTACCATGATGCCTGGTTCGTGGGCTTTACGCCCAACCTGGCCTGTGCCGTATGGATCGGGGATGACAACAACGAATCCCTGGGCGGCATGACCGGTGGCGGTGAGCCGGCCACTCTGTGGCGGACCTTCATGAGCAACGCTCTGGAAGGGGTGCCGTCGGAAGACTTCGAGACTCCGGACGGGTTCAAGATGCCTGCTCCCAAGTATGAAGCTCCCAAGGCCCAGCCCAAGAAGGAAACCACCAAGAAGAAGGATACCAAGAAACAGAGCAGCAAAAAAGAAGACAGTCTGCCGGGAGACGGAAACGTTCCCCAGCCGCCCCGGTCCGGGAAGAGCTCCACACCCCCGCCCGTACGGCCGCCAAAGCAGTGATAATGAAAAAATCCCCGTCGCAAATGCGGCGGGGATTTTTTTGTCAATGGTCAGCGGAGG
>NZ_FR902100.1:471-7188 GCF_000437815.1 Acidaminococcus sp. CAG:542 | reverse complement strand
TCAATGGTCAGCGGAGGGCCGAGAACAACAAAGAACCCGTCCCCAAAAGGGGCGGGTTCTTTTCTTCGGCTGTTGCCGCGGCAGCAGCCTTACCGATTGTTCTTGAAGAAGGCCAGGGCCACTTCGGGGAACAGTGCATAGGACAGCACGTCTTCCACAGAGGCGTTGGGATAGCCTTTGGCGGCCAGGTCGGCTTTCATCTTGTCCATTTGCGGCGGAATGTCGTCGGCCGGTCTGTGGGTGATGGGAGCGATCGTGGTCTTGCCGGTCTTCTTGACGATCCAGCGGCGCACCACTTTCTTCAGATCTTCGCTGATAGGCCCCGGAGTCTTGCCGTATTTGCCCAAAACAATGTCCTGGATTTCTTTGGGGATCATTTTGTACCGTCCCATCATTACGTTCATGGTAGCCATGGTGCCAACGATCTGGCTGGAAGGAGTAACCAGCGGAGGATACCCCAGGTCGGCCCGGACTCTGGGCACTTCCTTCAGCACTTCTTCGTACTTGTCAGCCATACCCATCTGGGTCAGCTGGTTCAGCATGTTGGACAGCATACCGCCGGGGATCTGGAAGCTCAGGACCTTGGGGTTGATGCTGATGTTGCTGGGCAGGTTGAAGGTCTTCACCAGGTCAGCACGGACTTTCTTGAAGTGGTCCGCAATGGGCCCCAGTTTATCCATGTCGATGCCCGTATCTCTGGGAGTCCCTTTCAGGGTGTATACCAGGGATTCAGTGCAGGGATGGCTGGTGGTTTCCGCAAAGGGAGACAGAGCCGTATCCACAATGTCCGCACCGGCTTCGATGCCCTTCAGCAGAGCCATGGAAGCCATGCCGCTGGTGCAGTGGGAATGTACATCGATAGGAATATTGATTTCTTTCTTCAGGGCTTCCACCAGGGAAGAGCAGGCATAGGGAGCCAGCAGGCCGGACATGTCTTTGATGCAGATGGAGTCAGCCCCCATTTCCACCAGTTCCTTGGCCAGCTTCAGATAGTCGCTGTCCTTGTGGTACGGGCTGATGGTGTACACCAGGGTGCCCTGGGCATGAGCGCCGGCAGCCTTGGTGGCTTTCATGGCAGTTTCCAGGTTCCGGGTATCGTTGAAGGCATCGAAGATACGGATGATGTCGATACCGTTGTCCACGCTGCGTTTTACGAATTCGGTGACCACATCGTCTGCATAGTGGTTATAACCCAGGATGTTCTGGCCACGGAGCAGCATCTGCAGCTTGGTCTTTTTCACATGTTTCCGGATGGTGCGCAGCCGTTCCCAGGGATCTTCATTCAGGAACCGCAGGCAGGAGTCAAAAGTGGCGCCGCCCCAGGCTTCCAGGGCATAAAAGCCGCAGTCATCCAGTGCTTCCAGTACGGGCAGCATGTCGCTGGTGCGCATACGGGTGGCACAGAGGGACTGATGGCCGTCTCTGAGAACCGTTTCCACGATTTTAACGGGCTTCGGATTGTTCATTGCTCAACCTCCTATAGGTAAAGAACCGACTAATGGTTTTATACAATATCCATTATATCATACAACTGTCCTGGGGGGTAATACATTGTACTTTATTTTAATTATTAGAATGTTCTTATCTCAGTGTGAAGCTTTTCGTTTCCGGAATTCTTCCCACATGGCAGTAAGCCGGGCCGGATCATCCAGGATGGCGCCGCAGGCACCGGCCAGGATCCGGCTGCCGTACCCGATGGCTTCATGGGCGGCTTCCGTCTTCCCGGCTTTCAGATAGGCTTCGGAATGGGCCGGAGTTCCTTCAGGCACAAAGGCCACCCGGATGCAGGTGCCGGGCATATGGTACAGGATGATGCCGAAATCCGTGGAACCGGTTTTCTGCCGGGGTTCGGACAGCTGGGGCGCCCCGAAGGCCCGGGCCTGTTCCATCACCAGGTCGTTGAGGGTAAGGCAGGGAATCTTGGCGTAGAATTCGTGGGTTTCGGTGATGGTGTGGGTGGTGCCGGTCATAAGGCAGGCCCCTTTCAGGATGTCCAGGAACCGGGGTTCCAGACTCCGGAGATAGCCGGTGTCATAGGACCGGAGTTCATACTGGGCCAGGGTCCGGTCAGGGACCACATTGGCCGGTCCCCCGGCATCCCGGACGGTGTAGTGCATCCGGGTGTCGTCCTTCACATGTTCCCGGAGAAATTCCATGGCGTTGAAACTGAGGATCGCGGCATCAAAGGCGCTGCGCCCCTGTTCCGGACTCATGGCCGCATGGGCCCGGACCCCGTGGAATTCCACAGTGTAGCTTTTGTTGGCCATGCTCTTTATATCCACACAGGTATTGGGGGCGGCGTGCATCATCAGGGCAATGTCCATGTCCTGGAAGCAGCCGTTTTCCATCATCACGGTCTTGCCCCCGATGGTCTCTTCCGCCGGGGTCCCGTAGATTACCAGGGAGAAGGGCACCCCGGTGCCCTCATACTGGTCCCGGACCGCCAGGGCCGCCCCGATCACGGACGGGCCCTGGAGATGGTGGCCGCAGCCGTGGCCCATGCCTTCCAGGGCATCGTATTCACAGAGGAAGCCCAGCCGGGGTCCTCCCTCCCCCTGTTTCCAGGTGGCCCGGAAGGCGGTGGGCAGGGTCCCCACTCCCTTTTCAACAGTAAACCCCTGTTTTTCCAGGTAGTCTTCCAGCAGGGCGGAGGATTTCACTTCTTCCAGGCCCACTTCCGCCCAATCGTAGATACTGTCCGCCAGGCCGCACAGTTCTGCCCGGCGTTTCTCCCAGCTTTCGGTGATTTTCTTTTGATCCATGGTTTTCTCCTTTTTATCGGCTGTACCGGCGGTACCAGTCCAGATATTCCCGTTCCACGTCGGCAAAGGGCCGCACCTGGTAATCCACAGTCAGGTGCAGGGTCCCCTCCTGTTCCCGGTTTTCCGGATGGTCCATCAGATGATGGAGATCGCTGAACATAAGCGCCCGGTCGATCTGCTCCACTTCCGCCGCCTCTTCCCGGGTAAGGGGCCCTCCCAGGAACCGGTCCAACACCGCCTGGAGCAGGGTGTTTTCCAGTTCCCGGTACCGGGGCATGTTTACCTTGTAGGGATGGGGCACATCGGACAGGTAACATTCCGTGGCGTCGTGGAGCAGGGCCGCCAGGATCACCCGGCGGCTGTCTTCCCGGGCGGCCGCTTCTTTGGCCGCCGCCAGACAGTGCTGACCCACGGAATAAAAGGTCCGCACGTGGCCGTTGCCCCGGCACAACAGGCTCAGGGCATGGGCAATGTCTTCGATCCGGATCTTCTCCGGGTCCGGATGGAGGGGATCGAACTGGATCCCGGTATAGGTGGTGATTTCCCCGTCACTCATGGAGTGAGGCCTCCTTTGCTTGTTTTCCGTTTCACCGCTTCAGGAACTGGTCCCGTGCCGCCGCCACCTGGCGGATATGGTCCGCCACCGTGGTGCAGCAGCCTCCTACAGCCACTGCCCCGGCCTTCATGTAATCCAGGGCGTAGTCACCGAATTTCCGGTCCGTCCCCACCCCATGCCAGGTCTTGGTCACCGGGTCGTATTCTTCTCCACTGTTGGGGTAGACGAAGATGGGACGGTCGGAAGCGGCTTTCAGTTCTCCGATCAGGCTCACCAGGTATTCCGGTTTGGTGCAGTTCACCCCCAGGGCCTCCACTTCCGGGAACTGGCGGACCACTTCTGCCGCAGCTTCCCGAAGGGGCGTCCCTTCGCAGATGTGGTGCCCGTCCCGGCAGGAGAAGCTCACCCAGAAGGCAGCTCCCAGGTCCCGGGCAATGGCGGCTTCCACCAGGGCTTCTTCCAGGGAGGGCTGGGTCTCGAACAGCAGTACATCGGCCCCGGCCTGCCACAGAAGCTCTGCCCGGCGGCGATGGAATTTTTCCAGATCAGCCTGGGAAACCCCATAATGGCCCCGATATTCGGACCCGTCTGCCAGATAAGCCCCGTAAGGCCCTACCCCGGCCAGGCACAAAGGCCAGGCCCGGCCGGCGGCTTTCCCTTCCTGGTCCCACCATTCCTGCCGGGCTTCCTGGAAAATGGTTACAGACCGGGTGATCAGATTTTCCGCTTCCTGCTCTGTAAAGCCGTTGGCCGCAAGACCGGGAATGGACGCCTGGTAGCTGCAGGTGATCCCGGCATCAGCCCCAGCCCGGAAGTAGTCCAGATGGACCTGCTTCACCAGTTCCGGCCGGTCCGCCAATACCCGGGCGGTCCACAGGCTGTTGTTCAGGTCGGCTCCCAGATTTTCCAGGGCTGTGCCCATGGAGCCGTCAATGACCAGGATCCGGTTCCGGTCCAGGATATTCTGCAATGTCTGTCTCATACTTTCTCTCCTTCTCCCCTCTTCACTCTTCTCTTTGTACTCTTCACTCTTCACTCTGCACTCTTCCCTCATCTTCCAGGGTCCCATAGGACACCACCGGAGGATTTTCTCCCTGTTCTTTGGCCGGCAGGAACCGGAACCAGAAATCGTTGAACAGCCGGAAAATCTCCTTCTGCTGGGTCACAATGAACAGGATGGTGATCATCACATAAATGGCGGACAAAATGTCCGTCATGGCCCATAGGGCGTCAGCCCGGGCATGGTAGAGCACCACACAGGGCACCATGTAGTAGAACATATAGAGCCGGGTGCCGATTTTGTTCCGCTGGGTATCTCCAAAGGCGTAGTTGACGGATTTTTCACAGCTGTAGTACATGCCGATGATGGTGGTCCAGGCAAAGACCGTAATGGCCAGGGCCAGGAACCAGGCCCCCGGCTCCCCGAAAGACACCCGGAAGGCGGCGGTGGTGAGCCGGGCGCTGTCCAGGCCGGGGAAATCCGTATAGGCGTGGGTCAGGATCAGGGAAAGGGCCGTCACGGAACACACCACAATGGTATCCAGGAACACTTCTCCCCACCCCCAGGAGGCCTGACGCACCGGGTGATCCGTCCGGGCCGACGCATGGGCAATGATTCCATAACCGGTGCCTGCATCGTTGGAATACAGCCCCCGGGCGATGCCATAGCGCATGGCGTCCTTCATGGTGGCTCCGGCAAAGCCTCCGGCAGCAGCCGTGGGACTGAAGGCACTGCGGAAGATCAGGGCCAGGGCACCGGGGACTTCCTGCCAGTTCTGGATCAGGATGGCCAGGCCCCCCAGGATGTACAGCAGGGCCATGACCGGCACCACCCGTTCCATCACCCGGGAGATCCGCTGGAGTCCCCCGAAAATGGTGGCAAAGCAGGTGATCCCCAGAAAAGCCGCCGCATATTCCGGAGGGATCCCGAAAGCTTCCTTCAGGGCCCCCACCACAGATTCGGTCTGGACGCTGCAGGTCCAGGGACCCAGGGTAAAGCAGGCCACGGACAGGAGCAGCGCCCCCCGTTTCCACCCCAGGGCGTTTTTCATCACAAAGGACCGGTCGCACATGTATTCGTCCATGGATTGGGAATATTTCACCCGGAACCGCTGGCCCAGGATGATTTCACAGGCCTTGGTGGACATGCCCAGGCAGCCGGACACCCACATCCAGAACACGGCCCCCGGTCCCCCGGACACAATGGCCGTGGCCACCCCGCCGATGTTCCCCACCCCGATGGTGTTGGCCATGGCGGTACAGGCAGCGGCAAAGCCGGAAACCGTGCCGTGGCCTTCTCCCTTCTGGAACATTTTGCCGAAGGTATTCCGGAAATGGAACCCCCAATGGCGGAAATTGTAATAGAAATGGAACCGGAAACTCAGATACAGCCCCATGCCCACCAGGATCACCGTCATTGGTGTCCCCCACAAAGCATCTGCAGCCCCCTGCAGCAAAGAAAGCAGCAATCCCTTCAACTCCTTACAAGTAATTTACATTCTATAATATCAGTTGGAACAGACCCTCTTCACTGGATTTCCTCGTCCAGCTCCAGGAGGGTCCGGTAAAGCACTTCTCCGCCCCGTTCCACGTCTTCGGCCGGAGTGTATTCCTGACCGCTGTGGCTGATGCCTTTGTGGCTGGGGATGAACAGCATGGCTACCGGGATCCGGTGGGCGATGGAATCGGCGTCGTGGCCGGCGCCGCTGGGCATCACCTGCCAGGTGGCTCCCAGGCTGTCCGCCGCTTTTTCAAAGGCTTCCATCAGCTTGGGGTCGCAGACGGCGCTGTCCTTGTAAATCAGCTGTTGGATGGTGAACCGGCCGTCCGGAATCAGTTCGGTGGCCGCCTGGATCTCCCGGATCAGTTCGTCGGTGTACTGCCGGTCCACATTCCGCATTTCAAAGGTGCAGGTGACCTTCCCAGGGACCACATTGGCCGCATTGGGCCAGCACTGGATCTTCCCGGCGGTGAACACCAGGCTGTGGCCGATTTTCCGGCAGGCGGCGTCGGCAAAGACAATAAGCTTGGCCATGGCCACCATGGCATCCTGCCGGTCCTCCATGGGAGTGGTCCCCCCGTGGTTGCTCTGGCCTTCTGCAGTCACCAGGTACCGGACGATATTGGAAATACCGCTGACGATACCCAGCTGGACACCGTCCTTTTCCAGTTTGCCTCCCTGCTCGATGTGGGTTTCCAGGTAGCAGGCCGCATCGGAAAAGTCCCGACGGCAGGCCAGGATTTCCTCCACCCTGCGGCCGAACCCTTCCAGAGTTTCCTTGAGAAGGGGCTGGTCCGGGTCCGTAAGCCCCGCCAGGGCCCGGCTGCCGAAGGTGCCTCCCAGGGGGCTGGCTTCTTCCCCGTTGAAGGCGTACACCTCCACCGTGTGCCGGAGCCGCC
>NZ_FR902100.1:0-369 GCF_000437815.1 Acidaminococcus sp. CAG:542 | reverse complement strand
CCCGGAAGGCACCGTATCCAGATGGGACCCCATAAGGATGTGCCTGGCGTCCGGGTCCGTCCCGGGCAGCACGGCCCGCAGGTTCCCGGCAGCATCCCGGCTGGTGGAAAGCCCCGCCTTTTGCAGCAGATTTTCCGCCGCCTCCAGGGCCTGGAAGAATTCCGGGCTGTACAGCCGGCGGGTATAGGACCCATCGGGATTTTTCCCGAAATGGGCAATGGTTTCAAGGATGTCCATGATCCGTGGCATGGTGTGATTCCCTCCTTTTTTGTCAATGGTCAAGGGCAGTCGGAAGCCAACCGCCCCAGGCGTTTGGCCTGAAGAGAAACGCAGCTGACGCTGCTAACCCACCACCATTGCGCAGGCGCA
>NZ_FR902099.1:0-7611 GCF_000437815.1 Acidaminococcus sp. CAG:542 | reverse complement strand
CTTTTTAAGGGCAGGGTACCCAGCCAGTCCCTTTTATATCCGCCCTTTTTAAGGGCGGGGGACCATGCGGAGCATGGTGGTGGGTTTTTCATCACCAATATAAAAAGGACGATTCGTTGGAATCGTCCTTTTTTCGTGCTATAAATTTTAAAATATGTGATAAAAACATGAACTATAAAGAATAAAACAAATAATAATGTAATCCATAGCCAAAATAAGTTCACAAATTTGCTTTTTTCTGTAATCTTGTGTTAAAATAACACCGTGACAAGAAGTTGTCACAATAGTAATGCGAATTTCACAGGGACAGAACGCTGAAAGAGCCAGAGGAAACAAGGATACTCGCGGCAGAGGTCAGCCGGACGTTCCCGGGGAATTCACTCTGTGATTCCTAAGGAGGAATATCCCATGAAAAAATCTTTAGTATTTGCCATGGCTATGGCTCTGGGCGTAAGCGCTACCGCTTTCGCTGCCAACCCGTTCTCCGATCTGCCTGCTGGCCACTGGGCTTACGGCGCTGTTGCCAAACTGGCTGCTGCCGGCGTAGTTGACGGTTATCCTGATGGCACCTTCAAAGGCGACAAGACCATGACCCGTTATGAAATGGCTCAGATCGTTGCCAAGGCTCTGGCCAAAGGCGCTATCGGTGCTGATGACAAACTGGTCAGCGAATTCGCTGATGAACTGGACAACCTGGGTGTCCGCGTTGCCAAACTGGAAAAGAACGCTGACGCTGTAAAGATCACCGGGAACATCCGTACCCATTATGCTCATACTACCGGCGACTTTGGTAAGAAGAGCGTAACCAAGACCCGGTCCCGTCTGTTCTTCACCGGTGAAGTGAACGACAACTGGCATTATGTTGGGATGCTGCAGAACGAACAACAATGGAACAATAAAGGCGATAACGACTCCGGCGATAACGACACTGACTTCCAGAGAGCTTACCTGACCGGTAACATCGGTGTTGTGAACATGAACCTGGGCCGTTACAACGGTACTTATGCTGAAGGCAACGTGTACGATACCCGTGTGGATGCTGTAAATGCCAACACCAAATTCGGTGCTACCTACCTGGGCGCAACCTGGGGCAAAATGGCCAATGTTGATACCTACGGCTGGACCGGCTTTGATAAGGCTACTGCAGATGAAAAGGCTAAGGCTAAAGAATCCAAAGCTGGCGAATTCACTCAGGCTGTATTGGGCGGCGACATCGGCAACCTGAACCTGGAAGCCAACTACCTGCATGTAAAAGATCTGGATACCAACTGGGTTAAAGGTTCTGACAACATTTGGACCGCTGCAGCCAACTACAAAGCAGGCGATTGGAAGATCGGTGCTATGTACCTGCACGGCGATGCCGATGAAAAGATTGACGGTGTAGAACCCGATAACGATGGCTGGGTAGCTACCCTGGCTTATAAGGGTGCTTCTGCTGCCAAAGCTGGTTCTTGGGGCCTGTTCGGTAAATACTATGACCAGGGCGGCGCTACCTACATCGCTCATACCATGAACGGTAACTACGATGCTTTCGGCCCGGACGGCTTCAAAGGCTGGATGGTCGGCGGCAACCTGACTGTGGCCAAGAACATGGTGGCTCAGGTTGAATACTATGACCTGAAAGACAAAGGGTCTACCAGCGATCATAACAAGACCCTGTGGTCTCAGATGGTTGTTACGTTCTAATCTCCGATTGGAACCCAAAAGACGATCTCGCAAGAGATCGTCTTTTTTTATGCAAAATAATCGATAAAAAGTGTAATAAAATGTACAAAGTAAAACGTATCCTGCAAGTCTATGCCGATACTATTGTAAAATATATGTAAATATGGTACTTTATAAAAAGTTGATAGAATTGTCACAATTGATTTATCCCAGGCAGGTGGATTGATTCTTTTGCCAGGAACAGAGGAAACAAGGAGACTCGCGGGAATGGAAAGAAACGGAAAACTGCCTGGATAAAAATAACTTCTGGGAGGAATCTCCAATGAAAAAATCTTTAGTGTTTGCCATGGCTATGGCTCTGGGCGTCAGCGCCACTGCCTTTGCTGCCAACCCCTTCTCCGACCTGCCTGCTGGCCACTGGGCCTATGGCGCTGTGGCCAAACTGGCTGCTGCCGGTGTGGTGGATGGGTATCCGGATGGCACCTTCAAGGGTGACAGGACCATGACCCGGTACGAAATGGCCCAGATCGTGGCCAAAGCCCTGGCCAAAGGCGCCATCGGTGCGGATGACAAACTGGTCAGCGAATTCGCCGATGAACTGGACAACCTGGGGGTCCGGGTGGCCAAACTGGAAAAGAATGCGGACAACGTACAGGTGACCGGGGCTGCCCGTATCAGCTATGCAGATCGCAGAGGCGGCGGCTTCAAGAATTGGGATGACAAATCTGAAGCCCAGTTGCGGACCCGTCTGTGGTTCACCGGTGAAGTGAACGACAACTGGCATTACACCGCTATGATCCAGAACCAGCAATACTTCGAAGGCAAGAACGAATCCGGCGACAGCGATACAAACTTCCAGAGAGCTTACCTGAACGGGAATATCGGCGTGGTGAACATCACCGCCGGCCGTTTCAATGACTTCATTGCCGATGGGAACGTGTTCGATGACCGTGCCGACGCTGTCCGGGCTGATGTAAAATTCGGCCAGGGATATCTGTCCGCTGCCTATGGTAAGCTGGCCAACGCTGATCGGTATGGCTGGCAGGATAAAAATGGTTCCGTAGGGGATACCTACTGGAGCGCAGCCCTGGGCGGCAACTGGGGCAACCTGCACGGCGAAGCCACTTATACCAAGATCAATGACCAGGACTTCGGCGCCATGAATGAAGGGGAAGGTACCCTGGATAAGACTGACAACAAAATCTGGACCGTTGGGGCCGATTATACCGCCGGCAAATGGAATGTGAACGCCATGTACCTGAAGGGTGACGCTGATTCCAAGAACAACAGCTGGGTCAACAATGTGGATGATGATGGTTATGTAGTGGGGCTGGGCTATGCCGGTGCCGATGAAAAGAAACCGGGCACCTGGGGCCTATATGCCAAATACTATGACCAGGCTGCTGTGACCGTGGCCTCCCACACCATGAACGGCGACTGGTACGTATTCCCGTACACCGGATTCAAGGGCTACATGGTGGGCGGCAACCTGACCGTGGCCAAGAACATGGTGGCTACCGTGGAATACTATGATCTGAAGAATAAAGATGCAGAAAACGGCATCGATGCAGGCAACAAACACGCCCGCACCCTGTGGTCCGAACTGAACATCACCTTCTGATCAACCGATTGGAAGCAAAAAACGGCTCTCCCCAAAGGAGGGCCGTTTTTATGTGCCGGAAAACCAGTGCAGAGGGAAGAGTGCAGAGTGCAGAGCAGGTACGGTAAAAATCCAATGTTCTGTTGCGATGCCGTAGGGCCTCACAAACGGAGGTCGGAAGGTCAGATGCACGGTCTGCTGGTGTTCGCCCGTACCGGGCAACAAACGGAGAACACCGTTGTTGTCGTCTGTTAGACAGCGACGGCGTAGGGGCTCCCCGTAGGGGAGCCCATCCCGGCCGCCCAGAGGGCATGACAAAAAAACAGAAACGGCCCTGAGGTTTTACTATAAATCCGAAGTCCGGGAAGGACGCGCCCTACAGATGGCAATCGGCTAATCGATGAAAAATTCTTCGGTGTGAAATGAGGGGAATCCAATGGTACCGTTGGTTTTGCTTGGTGATTTTGCTATAATGGAAGAAAAGGGGGGATGACCAATGCCTGAAATTAGTTTGTTTTTTGGAATTCGGATTACCATATATTACAACGACCACAATCCTCCACATATCCACGCCGAATATGCTGGTCAGAAGGCTTTGATTGATATTCAGAATGCATCGGTATTAAAGGGATTTCTGCCAGGTAGACAATTAAAAATTGTCCTTGCCTGGTGTGTTTTGTATCAGGATGAATTGATGCAGAATTGGGAACTGGTGAAAGAAGGAAAAGAACCCAATCCGGTACCTCCAATGCGGAAGGGGTGATACAATGGAAAAACAGTTGATACCTGAAGTCTTACAGGTGGTTCCAGGAAAAGGATACAGTTTTTACGCGTATTTTAATGACGGAACGGTTCATTATTATGATGCATCGTCCCTGGTACAGAACCCCGGAGTATTTCAAAAATTGAAGGATCAAAAGGTGTTTCACGACTGCCTTACGGTCATGAATGGCACAGCCGCGTGGGACTTGGAAGGAAAACGGAATCCGCGAAGATGCATAGATTTGGATCCTTATGACGTCTATGAGGCCCCTGTTGTAAAGGATCCGCTGGAGACGGTTGCATAAGAGATAAAAGAAAAGAGGGTGTTGCACGTCCTGTGCAACACCCCCTTTCTGTCGCCTGCCGTTGACCGCTGACTGCCGACCGTTGACCGCTGACCGTCGACCATTGACAGAAATAAAGCGCCCTGCGCTTTATTTCCATGTATTGCATTGTGTCATCTGATCCACCAGGGGCGTTCCGCTGCCGGCCAGCAGATCCACTTTGCTGACCACCACCTGCATGATCCGGTTCTTTACCACGCCGCTGGAAGTCTCCATGCCGTAGGAGGCCAGGGAATGGATCATGTAGGGAGTGCCGTTGTAATTCCCCAGCACCATCATAACATGGTAGGGGGTGAACAGGAGGGACCCCGGTGCGGCGGTTTTGATGTAGGCCAGCTTCTCTGCATGGGTCATGCCCTGGAAGCTTTTCCCCGGGAAGGACTGGGCCTGTTCGTCTCCGTTCCGGGGCAGCTGGATTCCCATGGTCTTGTACACATCCTGGACAAAGGCGGAGCAGTCCACACTGTTGTGCATGCCGCCCCAGCCATAGGGGGCCCCCAGATGCTTGAAGGCCATTTCAATGGTATTGTTGGCGGTGTAGGGCAGGTAGCCCTGATGGAGATCAGCCCCGTAGGCGGCTTTCACCGGGACAATCTGGAGATAGCCCTGATGGTTCCGGGTGGGCAGCAGCAGGTTCCCGCCCTGGGTGGGAATGGCGGTGCCCATCTGGTACAGCTGGGGCTGGGTGCCGGCCTGGAGGGTCAGTACCCGCCCGGTGACTACAGCAGGAGAGGCAGGGTTGGCGTAGGTCTGCCAGGTCTTGGCATCGGTGATGGCTACCTTGTTCCGAGGGACCCATCCCCGATAATGGGGGGTACGGACGAAAATGAAGTTCCCTTGGGGATTGGTGTGGTACACCCGCACCGGAGTGGCCGGATCCACGGCGGTTTCCTGCCAGTTGTCGAACTGGGTGTCGGAGGCGGAATCAAAGGCCCGCTGAAGGGTGGGGAAGGAGCGGAGATCCACCCGGTCCACCACCACTCCGTATTTTACTGTATTGGTGGGACGGATATTGGCTTTGGCATCTTGGACCAGCTGGGAAGCAAAAGAGTGGCTGATGGGAGCCCTCTGGATGTACTGGTCTTCATCCATGCCGAAGGAATTCACATAGCCGGTGAGCTTGTCGCCGGAAATGGAGGCTCCCAGGTCCTGGATGGAATCGCCAAAGGTGGCCTTGTCCATCTGGGCGTTCATGGCTTTAATCCGTTCCGGAGTGGCCAGGACGGTGTTCCCGGCAGCCGTGGTCCAGGCGGAAGCTTTGGTGAGAGCAGCCGGTGTGCCAGGCATGGCCGCCGCAGCCAAAGCCACGGAAGCGGACAGGCAAAGGGCACCGGTCAAAAGGGATATACGATGAAAAGCATGCAGCAAAATGATGACCTCCTTTATATAGCGTTCCTATTATACCATAAGAAAAGGGGACCGCGGGTAGGGTGAAAAACGGCGGGCCGTTTTTCAGTCTTGCGCTTAACGTCTCACGCCGATGGAAACCATCTGCCCCAGGCAGATGCTGTTGATTGAAAACGCAGCCCCAAGGGCTGCTAACCCACCACCATTGCGCAAGCGCAACGGTCCCCCGCCCTTGCAAAGGGCGGATAGATTGCATGGCAGGCCGAGACCATGGATAAGCAATGGGCCAGCTGGGACACTTGGACGCAGCCCTGAAATGGTGATGGGAACGGACCCAAAGTCCGCCCTGGGAGGGGCGGGGGACCATCCGCAAGGATGGTGGTGGGTCAGCTGGCAATTTTTTTCCATCAGCCGTTGACCGTTGCCCATTGGCCGCTGACCGGGTTTCTTATGGTATAATATCCCCTGTGATACACCTAACGGAAAGGACGGAAACGGCAATGGGAAAATATGTGATCGCCCGGCCTGTGGTCAGTGAGCTGGTGGTGGAAAAATCCCGGTTCCTGTGCACCTTGGCCCGGGTAGAAACGGAAGGGGAGGCCCAGGAATTTGTCCGGGCCATGAAAAAGAAATACTGGGACGCCACCCACAACTGTTCTGCCTATATCGTAGGTCCTGACAACCGGGTGGAGCGGTCCAATGATGACGGGGAACCCAGCGGCACAGCCGGTTCTCCCATGCTGGAAGTCCTCCGCCGGAAGGAGCTGTACAACACGGCGGCAGTGGTGACGAGATATTTCGGGGGCATCAAGCTGGGAGCCGGGGGCCTGACCCGGACCTACGGGAAATGTGTGGCCCAGGCCGTGGAGGAAGGGGGCCTGGCGGAAATGGTGCCCATGGGGGACTATGCCTTCCTCTGGACCCTGGACGATGTGGGCCGGGTGCTGAACCTGCTGTACCAGCAGGACCTTTTTGCCGTGGGGGACGTAGAATACGCCAACCGGGCCAAAATCCACTTGGTGATGCCCCGGGACCGAAAAGAGAAGGCGGAAGCCTGGCTCACTGAGTCCCTCAGCCGTCCGGTGGCCTTGGACGAAGAGAAAACTTTCTTTGAAGAATGTCCGGTGGAGCCGGCCCAATCTTGATTTTCCCTCCGGATTACAGTACACTTATACTTATTGTATATCATGAGATGATGGGGAAAGAATATGGTAGAAAGCAGGCATGATCAATGCTGAAAAAAACTTGTGCTGTCCTGATGAGCTGTCTGGTCCTGGGGGCCGCTACAGTTCCTGCATGGGCGGCGGAAACCGGCGTATCCGTCAAGACGGTGAGCCGTACGGAAAATAAAGTAGATGTGGAATGCCCTCAGGTCAGCGGCGGCAGCCGCACGGCAGATGACAAAATCAACCGGGCCCTCAGCAGCCAGGTGGCTTCTTTTGTCAGTGAAGCCTCCACCCTGGGAGGGGGCAAAGTCCATTACGATGTGCACAAATCTGACGAGGATCTGGTCAGCTTCACCCTGGTGATGACTCCCAATATGGGTGTGGAAGAAAGCGTGGGCATGACCTTTGACCGGAAAACCGGTGAACTGCGGCCTCTCAGCTATTACTACACCAAAGACCAGCTGGCTGTGCTGGCCCAGAACGGGCTCCAGTATCTGTATGATGTGGATCCGGCCAAACTCCAGACCATTCCGGATACCTATTATGTGGACCGGGACGGGAGCCTGATCGGGGTATACCATGCCGGGGCGGTGCTGGATAAAAGTGAAGGGGAAATCGAAATCAACCTTTCGGCAGCCGGTATGGATGCGGAAGGGAATGTGACCGAAGCCCCCATCGACCACAGTGATGGGACGGCCGGAGAAACGGCGGCTCCCGCCGACACAAC
>NZ_FR902098.1:0-4380 GCF_000437815.1 Acidaminococcus sp. CAG:542 | reverse complement strand
TATGTGAGCAAGGCCGATGCCGCCGTACAGGATGGGGCCATCGTGAAAGCCAATAAGACCATCGGCGAAAACGTGACCAACCTGGATGCCGCCCTGGCCAGCGAAACCGCAGCCCGGATCGGTGCGGACAAGGCACAGGACAAGGTAATCCAGGCTGTCAATGACAATCTGGTGCAGAGTGTCAATACCATAAACCAGAATATGGCTGCTGGATTCAACGCCCTGAGTCAGGCGGATGCCAATGAACTGGCCGGCCGTGTGGCAGCGGATACCGAATTGGCGAAAGCGGTGAACAATGGATTGAGCCTGGACCAGGACAATGTACTGCAAAAGAACACCACCAGTGTGGGAGAGGATGGGACAGTCACCACTTCCAAAAAAGCGGCAACGACTCTGGTGATGAACAAAGGTGGTAACAACCAGATTACCCTCAGTGAAAACGGGATCAAAGTAGGCCTGAACAGCACCGTCCAGGATGCCAAGGGATTCTATGCCGGTGGAGATACGGCTGCAGCAGCCAAAGCCGCTCTCAATGCGGACGGCAGCATCAAAGGGGCCGATGGCAAGTTCACCGTGGATACCGCTGGCAACGTGGCAACCAAGGGTGGTTCCATCAAGACCAATGGCGGTGTAATCCAGACCGGCGGCGGAAATATCAACACCCAGGGAGGGGCACTCCGTACCAACGGCGGTAATATCAATGCAGGCAGCGGTACCATCACCGGAAATAAATTGACAGACGGTGTAGCTTCCCTCCAGAATGGAGATCTGACTACAACCGGCAATATCAATGCCCATGATATCGTTGCGACAGGAGATATTTCGGGTAAAGCCATTACCGGTACCAGCCTGAATACCCAGGGCGGAGACATCAACGGCGGCGCTATTACAGGCACCACCATCACCGGCACTACCGGCGCTTTCGGTTCCCTGACCACTACCGGCAATGCATTGGTAGGCGGGACCCTCTCTTCCAATGGTCTGACCAATACCGGCAATGCAACTACCGATACATTGACGGTCAACCATAATGCGACAGTAGGCGGCAACCTTGCTGTGACCGGGGACATCACCGGCAAGAGCCTGAATGTTGGGACTGGCGCTATCAGCGGCGGCCAGATTACCGGCACCGGACTGGATGTAGGAGCCGGAACCGTCAAGACCACCGGCGCTGTGGAAACGGGAACGCTGGAAACTACGGGCAACGCTACGATTGGCGGCAACCTGACCGTAGACAAAGACCTCACAGTCAATGGAGTCTTTGATGCTAAGACTCTTTCCAGTACGGTGGATGCAAACAACTACACCACCATCAATGGCGGCAAGACCCAGTCCAAAAATCTGAAAATGGATACGGCAACGGGCGAAACCAAGGCCAGTGCTTCTACCTTCGATGAAACTGGCAGCAATCTGTGGGCCAAGGACGATGAATCCATCGGCAAGAGCACCGTTACTGCCGACAGCATCAGCCAGAAACTTTCGAATACTGGCGATAACCCGACGGCGTATGCAGAATCCACTATGAGCCAGGGTACGGACAACAAGTACACCATGACTGATACCGTAAAGGACGGGGACAAGACCAACGTGGCCTTCCAGTCGGCAACGGAATCCAGCGATGTAATCACCGAAGGTTCCGACGACTCCGCCAAGACCTCTACTTTCCGGCAGAGAATCGATCAGATCCTGCAGGAGATCAAGAGTGCCAACGGCAGCACCAGTGTGGTACAGACTAATGTGAATATCACCAACACTGCCAAGAACGGCACCATCACCAATGAAGCCCAGACCCTGGTCAACAAAGCCACCGGCGATATGACCAATACCGTAGGCGGCAAGATGCTGAACGATGTGACCGGCGACATGGAAAACAAGGTGGGCGGAAACCTGACCACTACGGTGGGCGGCAACGAAACCCATACGGTAGGCGGGACCTTGACCGAGACCGTGACCGGCGATGTAACGGAAGACTATAAAGCCAATCTGAGCACTACGGTAGGCGGCAGCCAGATCACCACGGTGACCGGCGACAGCAGCCTGACGGCGGAAAACATCACCAACGAAGCCCGGAACAAGATCACCAACAAGGCTCTGGATGTGGAAACCGATGCTTCCAGCTCCATCGTCAGCAAGGTTTCCAACGAGTACGGCTCCAATACTTCCACCCAGCTGTCCTACCAGACCACGGAAGAAATGAGCCAAGCCGATGGCAAGAAAGCTTCCTATCTCCGGGGCGCAGCAGAAGAAAAATCTCAGCTCACCGATGGGGACAAGAAGACCACTATCGACACCGTTGCCGGCCAGACCAACACCAACATTACCGATGGGACCAATACCTCCAACAGCCTGCAGAAGGCGGACCAGGTTGCCTCCTCCGTAACGGACGGCACCAATACCACCGTGGTGAACCAGAATGCCGGAAGCCTCGCTTCCTCCATTACCGACGGAGCCAAGGTCAACAACAGCAGCAACACCGTAGACAAATCGGAACAGCTGATCAAAGCCAGCGATACCCAGTACAGCGCTACGTCTAAGACAGCTACTAAGATGGAAGATGCCCTGGTAAGCGGCGGCAGTTTCATCGACGTTATCAAGAACCTGGACGATGCAGCCAACCCGTTCATCGGCAGCGCCGTAACGGATGGCACCAACATCACTGGCGTCACCCAGACGGCAAAAGATATCACCAACACGGCTAAGAACGGTACGATCGCCAATGATGCCAAAAACATCACCAACACGGCTTCTGAAACCTTGAGCAACAGTGCCAAGAACATCACCAACACCGCAGCGGAAAAACTCAGCAATTCCGCAGCGGAAATCGAAAATACGGCTTCTAAGTCCATTACGGACAAAGTAGGTGACAACGTGAGCCGGACCATGACCACCAGCCAGATCAAGGAATCTGTGGTGGATGGAGCCAACAGCAACACTTCTACCAAGACGGCCTCCAAGGATATGAACATTGTTACCGACGGGACCAGCACCAGTACCCTGAGCCAGCTGGCCGGCAGTGTGAACACCTCCCTGAAGGAAGTGGACGGAGAAGGCAAGACCACCAAGTCCCTGAACAATGTGCAGACCGTTTCGGAAGACACCACCAAGATCACCGATACTGCCAGCGGCAGCTTCTCCAGCAGCAGCCAGAAGGCCGACGGCTTCACCAGCCTGGTGAAGAATGGCAGCGGCGGATCCAACACGGTGACGGATACGGCCACCAAGTCGGAACAGAAACTGGTCAGCGGGAACATCATCGACATCCTGAAGGATGCAGAAAACGGGTATGTGAATACCACCGTAAGTTCTGGGACTGGCGACGATGCTACCAAGACCAGCGTGACCACCACGGACGCCGGGACCACCTTTGAAAATACCGAGCATGCAGCGGCTATTGGAGAAGGATCCATCACCAAGACCACCATTTCCGGGAACACCCTGGAAACCGGCAAGGCAAAGGCGGATTATGTGGATGTGAACAAGGACCTGCACGTGATGGGCAATACCCAGCTGGATGGCACCCTGGAAGTGGCTGGCAAGTCCACCTTCAAGGATGACGTCACCATGGAAAAGGATCTCTCTGTAGGCGGCAACGCTACCGTAGCCGGCGATGTGACGGCCAAGTCCTACAAGGTAGGGGACAAGACCTACATTAACGAAAACGGCATCAATGCCAACGACCAGAAGATCACCAACGTGGCGGACGGGACCATTGCTGAAGGCAGCACCGATGCGGTGAACGGCGGCCAGCTGCATGCAACCAACCAGAGAGTCTCCACTGTGGAAAATCGCGTAGACCGGGTGGAAACCCGGGTGGACAACCTGGACAACCGGATCGATAAAGTGGGGGCCAACGCAGCGGCTATGGCCAACCTGCATCCTATGGACTTCGATGAAGATTCCAAGGTCAGCGTGGCAGCGGCTGTGGGCAACTACCGCAGTGAAACTGCCGGGGCCCTGGGCGTGTTCTACCGGCCTACGGACCGGGTGATGCTGAATGTTTCCACCAGCTTCGGCAATGGGGAAAACATGATCGGCGGCGGCGTGTCCTTCAAGCTGGGCAAGAGCAGCAAGCGGCTGGAAAAGGCGGAAGCCACCAATGCCGCTCTGGCCAAACAGGTGACCAACCTGCAGAATCGGCTGGATGCCCTGCTGGGCGTGCTGAACCCCAGCCTGTCCAAGGACTTCCCGGATGTACCGGCCAACCACTGGGCCTACGAAGCCGTAAGCCGGCTGGCAGGGAATGATATCATCCAGGGATACGAAGACGGCAAGTATCACGGCGAACGGACCATGACCCGGTATGAAATGGCCGAAATCATCTACAACGCCCTGTCCAAAGGGGCCAAGGCGGAAGCCAAACTGGTAGAAGAATTCCGGCCT
>NZ_FR902097.1:443-774 GCF_000437815.1 Acidaminococcus sp. CAG:542 | reverse complement strand
ATCCCCTGGATTTTTGTCCTTTTGTTTTCCTGGATGTTACTGCAACAGGTTGAATTTATCCTATCTATGGTCTATCATTGATTCATCAAACTTTAAGGATGATTGTTCTTTCAAAAAATCAGAGTCTTTTCCTGCAAGAAAGAAGGTATCCGTTATGATCAAAGAAATCGTCCACGATATTGTTTTCCTCCAGCAAAAAGCCCTTCCTGCTTTTCCCGGAGACCGGCAGACGGCCCTGGACCTGCTGGACACGCTGGCCGCCCATCGGCAGGAATGTGTGGGCATGGCTGCCAATATGATCGGAGTCCCCAAAGCCATTATCGTAGTGAAT
>NZ_FR902097.1:0-426 GCF_000437815.1 Acidaminococcus sp. CAG:542 | reverse complement strand
TATCGTAGTGAATCTGGGGATGATGGATCTGATCATGTTCAATCCGGTGATTCTCAAAAAGAAACATCCCTACGAAACCGAAGAAGGCTGCCTGTCCCTATCCGGAACCCGAAAAACCACCCGGTACAGGGAAATCCAGGTAGAATTCCAGGATATGGAATTCAAAAAGCAAAAACAGACATTCAAAGATTTTACGGCAGAAATCATCCAGCACGAGGTGGATCATTTGCAGGGAATTGTGATATAAAAGAACGGATACAATATAGTCTGTACAAAAAAAGGCCCGCAGTCGATGTGACTGCGGGCCTGATTTTTTTGCGACCTGGGGGGCCGGGATGGAAGGAAAGATGGATGGAACCCGTAACCGGTTTCCTCTGAATAAGGACGCAGCTGACGCTGCTAACCCACCACCAGCCTTGCGGCTGG
>NZ_FR902096.1:44228-50425 GCF_000437815.1 Acidaminococcus sp. CAG:542 | reverse complement strand
GTTATGCACAATTTCTGCACAATCGGTGGTTTATGGCCCGCAAAGCCAGTAACCACGAGATGTTAGACAATTCGCAATAAATTGTCTACAAATAAGAAAAAATTTATTTGAGATTCTGTTCATTTTGATATATAATTATAGGCGACTAGGGGGACTATGGAAGTCTTACTATCGTAGTCAGTATCTCTTAGAAAGAGGGGCTATTTAAATGAAAAAAATGAAGACAATGGATGGCAACACCGCGGCCGCATATGCTTCTTATGCGTTTACGGAAGTTGCAGCGATCTACCCGATTACTCCTTCTTCTCCTATGGCAGAAGCAAGTGATGAATGGGCTTCTCATGGCAAGAAGAACATTTTCGATCGCCCGGTACAGATCATGGAAATGCAGTCTGAAGCAGGTGCTGCCGGTGCTGTGCACGGCTCTCTGGCTTCCGGTGCTCTGACCACGACCTACACTGCATCCCAGGGGTTGCTGCTGATGATCCCGAACATGTACAAGATCGCTGGCGAACTGCTGCCCGCCGTATTCGACGTTGCAGCCAGAGCTTTGGCTACCAGCTCTCTGAACATCTTCGGTGACCACAGTGACGTTATGGCCTGCCGTCAGACCGGCTTTGCCATGCTGGCAGAAAGCGGCGTTCAGGAAGTTATGGACCTGACCGCAGTTGCTCACCTGTCCGCCATCAAAGGCCATGTGCCTTTCCTGAACTTCTTCGATGGGTTCCGTACTTCTCACGAAATCCAGAAGATCGAACTGCTGGACTATGATGAACTGAAAAAACTGGTTGACTACGATGAACTGAAGAAATTCCGTGAAAATGCGCTGAACCCGGATCATCCTGTAATCCGTGGTACCAACCAAAACCCGGATATCTACTTCCAGACCCGTGAAGCTGTAAACAAATACTACGAAGCCCTGCCGGAAATCGTAGAAGATTACATGAACAAAATCAGCAAGCTGACCGGCCGTGACTACAAGCTGTTCAACTACACCGGTGCTCCCGATGCTGAAAACGTTGTAGTAATCATGGGCTCCGGCGCTCAGACCGTGGAAGAAGTTGCCAAGATCCTGAACGCTCAGGGCGAAAAAGTCGGCGTGCTGAACGTACATCTGTATCGTCCGTTCTCCGCCAAACATTTCTTCCAGGCCATGCCTGCAACCGTAAAACGGATTGCTGTTCTGGACCGGACCAAGGAAGCCGGCTCCAACGGCGAACCTCTGTACCTGGATGTCCGGGACATCTACTACAACAAGGCTGACCGTCCTCTGATCATCGGCGGCCGTTACGGCATGGGTTCCAAGGAATTCTATCCTGGCGATGCTCTGGCTGTGTTCGACAACCTGAAGGCTGCTGAACCCAAAGACCACTTCACCGTAGGCATTGTGGATGATGTGACCAACACCTCCCTGCCGAAGGAAAAAACCCTGGACATCACCCCGAAAGGCACCATCTCCTGCAAGTTCTGGGGCCTGGGTTCCGATGGTACCGTTGGTGCCAACAAGAGCGCCATCAAGATCATCGGCGACAAGACCGACATGTACGCACAGGGCTACTTCGCTTATGACTCCAAGAAGTCCGGCGGTATCACCGTATCCCACCTGCGTTTCGGTCATACTCCGATCCATATGCCGTTCCTGATCAACTTCGCTGACTATGTTGCTGTACACAATCCTTCTTATGTACATCGTTACAACGTAGCCTCCGGCCTGAAAAAAGGCGGCGTGTTCCTGCTGAACTGCCCCTGGAACGCTGAAGAACTGGACAAGGAACTGCCTGGCCAGCTGAAACGCTACCTGGCAACCAACGACATTCAGTTCTACACCATTGACGCTGTGAAGATCGCTTCTGAAATCGGTCTGGGCGGCCGTATCAACATGATCATGCAGGCTGCATTCTTCAAACTGACCGGCGTAATCCCTGTGGATGATGCTGTGAAGTACCTGAAGGAATCCATTGTTACTTCCTATGGCAAGAAAGGCCAGAAGGTCGTTGACATGAACAATGCCGCTGTTGATCAGGGCGTCAATGCCATCAACAAAGTGGAAATCCCCGCTGCATGGGCTGATGCAAAAGACGAAGACCTGTACAAGAAGACTGGCAACGCCTTCGTTGACAACATCATGATCCCCATGAACGAACAGGAAGGCGACAAGCTGCCGGTCAGCGCTCTGATGGGCCAGGCCGATGGTACCTTCCCCTCCGGTACTGCTGCTTATGAAAAACGCGGTATCGCCATCAACGTTCCTGAATGGAACATTGAAAACTGCATCCAGTGCAACCAGTGCGCCATCATGTGCCCGCACGCTGCCATCCGTCCGTTCCTGCTGACTGACGAAGAAGTGAAGAACGCTCCGGAAGGCCTGAAGACCAAACCGGCTCTGGGTGCAAAAGGCCTGAACTTCTGCATCACCGTGAGCCCCATGGACTGCCAGGGTTGCTCCAACTGCGTGGATGCCTGCCCGGGCATGAAAGGCAACAAGGCTCTGGCCATGAAACCTTTCGCTACTCAGGAAGGCCGCGCTCCCATCTGGGATTATGTGGTGAACAAGGTTGCTCCGAAAGCCAACCCCATGACCACGGCTACTGTAAAGGGCTCTCAGTTCGAACAGCCCCTGCTGGAATTCTCCGGTGCCTGCGCTGGCTGCGGCGAAACCCCGTATGCCAAACTGGTTACCCAGCTGGTTGGTGACCGTATGATGATCGCCAACGCTACCGGCTGCTCCTCCATTTGGGCTGCTGCTGCTCCTTCCATGCCTTACACCACCAACCACAAGGGCCATGGTCCTGCCTGGGCCAACTCCCTGTTCGAAGACAACGCTGAATATGGTCTGGGTATGTACCTGGGCGTAAAGGCTGTCCGGGATCGTCTGGTTGACGAAATGAAGGCTGCTGAAGCTGTTGCTTCTGCTGACCTGAAGGCTGCCATGGAAGACTGGATTGCCAACAAGGACGAAGGCGAAGGCTCTCGTGCCCGTGCTGAAAAACTGGTTGAACTGCTGGAAGCTGAAAAAGCCGGCAAACCGGAACTGGAAGCTCTGTACGAAAACAAACAGTTCTTCGTGAAACGTTCTCAGTGGATCTTCGGCGGCGACGGCTGGTCCTATGATATCGGTTACGGCGGACTGGACCATGTACTGGCATCCGGCGATGATGTAAACGTAATGGTATTCGATACCGAAGTTTACTCCAACACCGGCGGACAGTCCTCCAAGTCCACTCCTGAAGCTGCTGTTGCTCAGTTTGCCGCTTCCGGTAAACGGACCAAGAAGAAGGATCTGGGCATGATGGCCATGACCTATGGCTATGTATACGTAGCTCAGATCAACCTGGGCGCTGACAAGAACCAGGCTCTGAAGGCCATCCGGGAAGCTGAAGCTTACCATGGTCCTTCCCTGATCATCTGCTACAGCCCCTGCATCAACCACGGCATCAAGAGAGGCATGAACCACTCCTTCCTGGAAGCCAAGGCTGCTGTTGACTGCGGTTACTGGAGCTGCTTCCGGTACAACCCGACTCTGAAGGCTGAAGGCAAGAAGTCCTTCTTCCTGGACAGCACCAAGACTCCGAACTTCGATGAATTCGAAAACTTCCTGAAGGGCGAAGTACGGTATGCATCCCTGGCCAAAGGGTTCCCTGACATTGCAGAAGATCTGTATGCCAAGACCAAGAAAGACGCTGAAGAACGTCTGGCCGGCTATGTAAAACTGGACGCTGAATAAGTCTCGATTCTTCAAAATCTCCTGTCACGAAAGTGACAGGAGATTTTTTTTTAATAATGTTCAGAATGTTGCATATTTCCATTATGAACTGGTGTAAACAGGAGATATGTGGTAAAATTTAGTCATATCGCTATTCCACCAATCTATAAGTACAATTGAAAACGCAAACTGCGGAGGAGATTATTTTGGTTCAGCTATTCTTGTTTTTAGGCGGCATTTCTCTTTTCCTGTACGGTATGCAGCTGATGGGCGACGGCCTGCAGCAGGCGGCTGGGGCCAAGCTCCAGAAAATCCTGGGGCAGCTGACAAAGAAGACCATCTACGGGGTGGCTCTGGGGGCCGGGGTTACGGCAGTGCTCCAGTCTTCCAGTGCTACCACGGTTATGACCGTGGGGCTGGTCAACGCAGGACTGATGAACCTGGAACAGGCCTTCGGCATCGTCATGGGGGCCAACATCGGGACCACCATGACCGCACAGCTCATTGCCTTCAATCTGACCGACTACATCACCCTGATCATTGCCATCGGTTTTGTGATGCAGATCGTCTGCAAAAAGCGGACTCTGAAGAATCTGGGTTCCGTGCTGCTGGGTTTTGGTATCCTGATGCTGGGCATGAGCATGATGAGCAATTCCGTCATTCCCCTGCGCCAGGATCCCCGGATCGTGGATATCCTGGGAAGATTCTCCACCCATCCCATTATGGGGCTCCTTACCGGTCTGGGCATGACCCTGGTGATCCAATCCTCCTCCGCAACCATCGGTATCCTGATGGCTATGGCCAGCCAGGGGCTGATCCCTCTGGAAGGGGCCATTCCCGTAATCCTGGGTGATAACATCGGTACCTGTATCACCGCTGTCATCGCCACCCTCCAAAGCGGTCTCAACGCCAAGCGGGTAGCCTGTTCCCATGTCATGTTCAATCTGTGCGGCAGTATCATTGCTCTGCTTCTGCTGCCTTTCTTCATTTCTTTTGTAATGGATATTTCTCCGGCTGGGAATATCGGCCGGCAGATCGCCAACGCCCACACTACCTTCAACGTGGTGAACACCTGTATTTTCCTGCCTCTGGCACCGTATTTCACCCGGTTCATCAAAAAGATCATGCCTGGGGAAGACAATGATATTTCCTATCAGCCCAAGTATCTGGACAAGAACGTGCTGAACACTCCGGCGGTCGCTCTGGGACTGGCTACTAAGGAAGTGGTCCGGATGGGGGAACTGGCTCTGGAAAATATCCGGAAATCCTTTACCTGTGTGGATAACTACAATAAAAAGGACGTGGAATTCGTTCTGGAACATGAACCGGTCATCGACAGCCTGGAAGAGGCCATTACCGTGTATCTCACCAAGATGAGCGAAAAGAACATGACCAAGGAAATGTCCAACCTGCACACCGGTCTGATTCATGCCTGCAACGATATTGAACGGATCGGGGATCATGCGGAAATCATCGCCAAACGGGTCCGAAACATGAGAGAAGACGGAACCACCTTCTCACCGGAAGCCAACCGGGAAATGAAGGAGCTGGAAGTGCTGGTGGTAGCCGCTGCCACCAAGGCCATCAAGGCCCTGGAAACCAATGACAAAGATCTGGCCCGGGAATCCCTGGATTTCTCCCATCAGGTGAAGCTGAAACAGAAAGCCATGCGGAAGAGCCATGTGGAACGGCTGAACGAAGGGGTCTGTACCCCGGAAACCGGTTTTGTGATGCTGGAACTGCTGATCAACATGAAACGGGTCAGCGACCACAGCAAGAATATTTCTCAGCTTGTACTGGGGGATTTCTGAGAATTGATTGTCAATGGTCAATGGTCAATGGTCGATGGCTGAAGGATAGGAGCTGCCTGGAGCAGCTCCTTTTTTATGGAAAGGAGAGGAAATGAACATCACTGTTTATCTGGGAGCCAATCCGGGGAACCGTCCGGAATATGCCCGTTATGCGTATGAACTGGGACAATGGATTGCCGGTCATGGCCATACTTTGATCTACGGAGGCAGCCGTACCGGACTTATGGGGAAACTGGCCGACGGCGCTCTGGAGCAGGGCGGACGGGTGATCGGGGTGGAACCCCGGTTCTTTATGGAAAAAGAACTCCAGCACCAGGGCCTGACAGAGCTGATCGTCACCGAAAACATGGCCCAGCGGAAAGAGAAGATGCTGGAACTGGGGGACCTGTTCCTGGCCTTCCCGGGAGGCATCGGGACCCTGGAAGAAATCAGCGAAATCATGAGCCTGAACAAACTGGACATGGTGTCCAAACCTTTTGCCTTCCTGGACTACGAAGGCTATTGGCAGCCCATGAAGGCCCTCCTGGACCGGATGGCGGGAGAAGGGTTCGTGTGGAAAGAATGGGTGGAAAGAATCCTGTTCATCAGGGATCTGGAAGAACTGGAACGGTACTGCAACGGAATGAAACAGTGAAAATCAGCTCCAAGGGATTCCTGCCGACTTACACGGTACCGTAGGGGCC
>NZ_FR902096.1:37927-44164 GCF_000437815.1 Acidaminococcus sp. CAG:542 | reverse complement strand
CCTTGACATAAGCTAAATACTGTAATATACTATACAAGTAATCCATTTGCGGAAGTAGCTCAGTGGTAGAGCATCACCTTGCCAAGGTGGGGGTCGCGAGTTCGAATCTCGTTTTCCGCTCCATAACGAAATGAAGGGGCTGTTGCTGACTGCAACGGCCCTTGTTTTTATTCAGAGCCGGCAGCAAGCCGGTTTCCAGAAGACGCTGACCATTGACTGCTGAAAGGGTGGATTTTTACAAAATCCACCTTGCCGTCTTGCCTTTCCTCCCCCTTTACGGTAGACTAAAGGTTGAATGAGAAAAGGAGATTCATCATGGGAACCTGTACGGTAGTTATCCTGACGAAAAACGAGGAAAAACATATCCTGGCGGCCCTGGATTCTGCCCGGCCCTGTGCCGACCAGCTGCTGGTGGTGGATTCCGGCAGTACGGATCATACGGTGGCCCTGGCCCGGGAAGCCGGGGCGGACATTGCTTTCCGGGAATGGGATGAGGATTTTGCCGCCCAGCGGAATTTTGCCTTGGCCCAGGCTACAGGAGACTGGATCCTGTACCTGGATGCAGACGAGCGGCTGACTCCGGCCCTGGCGGAAAAAATCAACGCCATCAAAGCCGGCAGCCTGGACCATCAGTATGGGTTCCGGCGGATTAACATCGCCTTCGGCCATGAATTCCACCACGGAGCCTTTAGTCCGGACCGGGTGAAGCGGCTGTTTCCCCGGGAAAATGTCTGCTGGGTGGGGAAAGTCCACGAGCGGCCGGAATGTCCCCTGCCGGTGACAGAATTAAAAGAACCTCTGGAGCATTATACCTACGACACCTTTGCCCAGTGGTGGAACAAGGCCGGGCATTATACCACCCTGTGGGCGGAAGAAGCCTATGGCCGGGGAAAAAAGGCCACCGCAGGGACCGCTGCCGGCCACGCTCTGATGGGAATGGTGAAAGCCTATGTGCTGGAAGGGGGCTTCCTGGAAGGGAGCATGGGGTTTGTGGCCACCCTCCAGCACGGCATCTACACAGCCATGAAATACATGAAATTGGCGGAACTTTGCAGGAAAAAGTGACAAGACATAAATCAAGCAAAAGAGGTGACAGAAATGGACGAAATTTCCATTGTACTGGCTTCTGATGACAATTATGCCCAGCATGGGGCTGTAGCCTGTGCTTCCATCCTGGCCAACCACCGGGGAATGGTCCCCATCCATTTTTACTATTTCGAGGATGGGATCAGCGAAGAAAAACAGGCAGGGATTGCCGCCACGGTGACAAAGAGCAGGGGAACCATCACCTTTGTTCCCACTGCCCAGAAGGAAATCCAGGCCCATACCAGCGGCCATGTGAACCGGGCGGCCTATCTCCGGCTGCTGATCCCGGAACTGGTACCGGAAAACGTAAACCGTGTGATTTATTTGGATACGGACCTGGTGGTGCTGGACGACATCCAGGAACTGTGGGAGATGGACCTGGAAGGGAAACCTTTGGGGGCGGTGCCCGATCTGGGCATCCTGGCTTCCTCCCGGATGCGCCGGCAGAAAGAGGAAACCCTGGGAATTGAAGAGGGGGAGCTGTACTTCAATTCCGGGGTGATGGTAATGGATCTGAAGGCCTGGCGGGAAAACCAGTATGGGCCCCAGGTGATCCGGTGTGTGGAAGAGGGGAACTTCCGCCATCATGATCAGGACGGGCTGAACAAGGTGTTCCAGGACAACTGGAAGCCCCTGCCCCTCCGGTGGAATGTGATTCCGCCGGTGTTCACCCTGCCGGTGAAAGTGCTGAAGAAATCCCGCTGGCGGAACCTGGCCCTGGAGGCCCTGGAACGGCCGGGGGTGTTCCACTGGGCCGGCCGGTACAAGCCCTGGGAGTTTCCGCCCAAGGGCCATTTCAACGAAAAATACTATACCTACCTGGCCAGCACAGCCTTTGCCGGGGCAAAAATGCCCCAGCCGGGAAAGGATATGAGGGGAAAATCCGTAACCCGTCAGGAACTGCGGCTGAAGCTGGCTGAATTGTGGAAGAAACTGTTCTAAGGAAGTTGGGGGAGAATTGAAAGAATGATTTCGGACAATCGGCTGCAGTGGCTGCTGATGGCAGCTACCAATCTGTATCTGTTCTTTCTGTGCAGTACAAAATGGAATGCAGGGTACAGCATCAGTCTGGGATTGGTTGTTGTTGTAATGTTGATTTATTGGAAACGGAAGAAAAAAATCGCAATACCGGTCCACAAAGTATGGCTTTTGTGTTATGGCTTATTTATGGGGCTTATTTTTCTGGCGGCGGTAGCGTCGGGAAAGACTGTCGTCATAAAAAGTGCAATGAATTTTATTTTCTATACGATTCCTTTTTGGGTTTTGGTGATGGCTCTCCAGTACAAGGAGAAGCCCATCAGGGCATATGCGCAGTGGGGCCTTTGGGGTGGGTCTCTTGTTTTATGCGGGGTTGCTTTTTATCAGCATGTTCTCCAAAATTTCCCTGCCCGGCTCCAAGGGCCTTTTCCCAATCCCAATAATTTCGCACTGGCTCTGGAATGTCTTCTTCCTTTTCAGGGCTGGCTTCTTTGGGACACTTGGAAAGGGGAAAAAACTGCAAAATGGGAGTGGCTTGGAATTATACCTTTTGCCTGTAGTATTGTTGCTTTGTGGATGACTCGTTCCAGAGGAGGTATTGCAGGGGTTTTTGCAGGAATGGCTATTGTTATTGTATATCATTGGATCATAAAACGAAAATGGAGTGCAAAAAAACAGATAGCCATATTTTTGTTGTTCCTTACCAGTATGGGAATCTGTACAGCATTTGGCACTGTGAATTTAGCCCGTCGCAAGTATGATGGCGAACGGGTGCTGCTGTGGAAATCATCGTATTCCATGTGGCTTGATCATCCTGTTATCGGTGTGGGATTTGGACAATGGAGTAAAATTTACAAGGCAAAATATATTTTGCCGGAAGCAAAGGAACCGGATTTGCCCGTACCTCACAATAATTTTATGACTTTTTTATCTACTGCTGGATTACTGGGGGGAGTTGGATATTTTTGCTTTGCGGCAGGGACTCTGCTTCTTATGATGAGAGCCATACAACTGCACTCTGAGGAATATGTCTGTTATGCTGTATTGTGGCTTTGCCTTGCCAATCTTATTCATGGAATGGTGGACAATACCCTTTACTCAAAATCAACTATGAGATTATATTTTGCCATGTGGGGCATTGGCTGCAGTATACAGACTTCTTCGAAGGGTAAGGCTGATTATCGTACGATTAAATAGCAGGGGTGAGTCATGGGGATGATGGAAATTTATCATTATATAATCAGTTCACCAGTTGCATATCAGAGACGGACTCAAATTGATAAAAATTTTAGGGAATATGGAATAAAACCCAATTTTTTTAACGCCATTATGGGGAATCAGCTGACTGAACAGGAGTTGCAGCAATTCACTGCAAAACATAATATTTTAAATAAAGGGGCAATTGGCTGTGCCCTTTCCCATCTTGAAATTTACAGGCAGTTGTTGAAAAGTGAAGAACCTTATGTTTTTGTATTCGAAGATGATGTTCGCCTATCTCCGGACTTTGTCCAATATTTCCCTAAAATCAAGGAATTTTTGAATCAGATGACTAAACCGGCAGTACTGCTTCTTTATAGAGTAAAGGCTCCGACAAAAACCGTTTTTTCATTGGGGAATGGATATAAAATTCTTCATGCGTTGGCTGGAACAGCTGCTCATGGATATGCAATCAATCGAAAAGCGGCAGAAAACTTGCTAAAGGCACAGAATCCCATACAGTTTGAAATTGATGCTTGGAATCTGTATTATAAATTAGGTTATTTAACCATATACTGCATAAATCATGATTTTGGCTATTTGGATTCAAATGTTTCGCGGAACTCTGTTATTGAACAGGTTGCCGAAAAAGAAAGAAAGTCATCAAGATATGTCAATCAATATAAAAAAGAACATTTCATGACGTTATATTTCCGGTATCCAATCTGGAAACGGTGTATACTTCAACTGAAAAGAATTCAGCGTCATTTTATGGAAATGTACTATGACAAGGAAAATAAATGACTTACAAAAATATTTTTGTTGATGGTATCATGCATATGGGAGATATGATTATGACCGCCTCTGTGTTTCCGGTGCTTCGGAAGCATTGCCCCGGGGCTAGGATTACGTATCTCTGCAGCGCCAACCTGGCCTTTGTGGCAGAATTGCTGGAGGGTGTGGATGAAGTGATCCCTTACCGTTATGCCAGCGGAGGCGGGTATGGGGATGTGTGGCGGATGGGGCGGCAGCTGTCCCAGCGTCATTTTGACCTGGGGATTTCCCTGGACCCCCGGGAACGGGTAACGCTGATGAAATGGTTTGCCCGGATTCCGGAACGGATCAGCATGGAACAGGCACTGGGCTGGAAACTGGGATGGGAAAAATGGTTCTATACCCGGGACCTGGAACTGCCTGCAGGCTGGTCCTATCAGGAACATTCCATGGCGGCCAGCTTTCAGCAGATGATGCGGGGCTTTTTCGGAGATCCTTCCCAGGAATTCGTGCCGCCCCGGCTGAAACCCATGGCGGCGGAACAGGAACGATGGGCACAGAAGCTGCTGCAGAAAGCGCCGGCCGCCGGGAAGAAGATTGCCTTGTGCATCCAGACGACCTCCCGGACCAAGGACTGGCCGGCGGAAAAGTTCAGCCAGGTTTGTGACTGGCTGGCAGAAACTTATGGAGCTACCCTGTACCTGACGGGCATTCCTGCCCACCGGGAACGGGGAAATGCCATCCTCCAGGAAATGAAACACCGGGAGGCCGTGGTGGATCTGATCGGGAAAACCAGCTTTCTGGAACTGACGGCTCTTCTGGCCCATATGGACCTGCTGCTGACCCTGGATACCGGGACTGCTCATATTGGAGCAGCGGCAGGTTGTCCGGTGGTTACCCTCTTTACCTTCAATTCCCCGGTGATCTATCGGGCGCCGGGAAAACATTGTGTCGGGGTCAGCGGGCATCTGCCCTGTTCTGGCAAACATATCTGCATCGGTCCCAGCCGGTGTACAAAATCCGACTGTGTGGATGCAGTGACCGTTCCCATGGCGGAAGCGGCCATAGAGACATTATTTCAGGAGACAGCATGAAAACATTTGAACCGGGCTTTTTTGCCCTGGAGAATTTTATTCGGAAGCAGGAAAATTTTGACTTTCTGGATCCCCATTCCGGGGAACCCTGGCATGTAGCTTACAATGTGAACAACCCTTTTTTTCAGATCATGGGGGCTTCCATGGTTTCGGTGCTGGAAAACAATCCGGACCATCCTTTTGTGTTCCACTTGTTTACCGACGGCTACAGCCGGGAAAACGGGGATAAAGTCCGGCAGCTGGCAGAAAAATGGCACTGCCGGTGCACCCTGTATGAACTGGATATGGCACCCTTCCAGGATTTCCATGTAAAAGTGGCCCGGTTCTCCCGGATTACCTACGGCCGGCTCTATATGGCCAAGGTGCTGAAGGGGGAAACGGACCGGTTCCTGTATCTGGATGCGGATACCATGGTGATCCGTTCCCTGGAGGACCTGTTCGGTCTTTCCATGGAGGGCAAGGCCATGGGGGCTGTTTCTGAACGGCCGAAAGATGCGGCCTATCGGGGCGGCTATCTGAAGCTGAAGAACGGAAAGTATTTCAACGACGGCATCATGCTGATCAATATCCCGGAATGGGGAAAGCAGGGGATTACGGAAAAAGCCTTTTCCTTCCAAAAGGAACCCCGGGAACGGTTCCTGGGCCAGAGCCAGGACGTGCTGAATCTGACTTTTGACGGCACCAATCTGTTCCTGCCTCCGGTGTACAACGAATTCGGAGGTGGGGAAGACGACAAGGGTGAGGGAGTGATCATCCACTGGACCGGCCGGCGGAAGCCATGGCAGATGGTACTGGCCCCCTTCGATGCCCAGTGGCGGCAGTACAATGCCCTGTCTCCCTGGGAGACCATCACCAATACCCTGCCCATCAAGAAGCCGGAAAACTACCATGACTTCAAACAGTGGGCCAAATACCGGAAAAAAGACAGCCTGGCAGATTATCTGTGGGGAATGGGCTGGTATGCAATTTTGAAAATGCGGTATAAGCTGTAACCATGCGTCACCCTTTTACAGGTGGAGAGAGGGTGACGCTTTTTATTTATTCTTTTGATCCGTAAAGATAATTATATGTACTACTGAGATGATGGAGATGGGTTATTTTGGATAGA
>NZ_FR902096.1:29759-37861 GCF_000437815.1 Acidaminococcus sp. CAG:542 | reverse complement strand
AAAATCCTGGCATCATTAATTGCTTTTTTGGGGATACTTATTATCGCCCGTCTGCCATCCACAGTTTATGATTCTTATTTTCGATACAAAGATATAATTGGAATTACAGCTGTATGCTTTTTAGCGGCTATGTTCTTAATGGATTTCCGAAAAAAAGTCTTTTTTTGTTGGATATTGATGCTTTTACTTTATGAGGTTCCAGCTTATATAAAGTTATCAGTAGGAAGTCCATTGAGCATGGATGAGATAACCGATACTTACTGTCTTGCTACATCGCTGTATTCGTTTATCAGTGGTGGTTTGGTTGCCATTCACTGGATTTCCAATCGAAAAATTCGGCGGATAGTTGGTGCTGTCTGGAATTTACTGGCTTTGGCGGTCATTTTTGCACCGCTGGGGCTGATAGGTTACTACTTTTTAAGTGGGCATTTGCTGACATCCAGTATTGTGCTGACTCTTTTTCAGACCAATCTTCATGAAGCGGTGTCCTATCTGAAAAATGATAACCCTGTTTTATGGGGGGTGTCTTTTGCAGTTGTTTTCAGTATTGCGGGAATCTATATCTATCAGCTGAATCGGACGGCAGATAAGGTATTTAATAAAGAACTGGCGCCAGGTTTTACAGTAGTTTTGCTGGCGGCAATAATTCTATGTGGAACCAAGGGTGTCGCCAAAGTCAGGTATGAATCGGTTACCAGTCTGATAAAACAAACCAGCCAGAGTTTAGAACAATACAAAGAGTACACCAATGCCAAACGGCGAAGAGAAGAAAATCTAAAAAAAATTAACACATCTGTCTATTGATTATCGAAAGGGTGGTACGTTTGTAATGGTCATTGGGGAGTCTGAATCACGGGATCATATGCATGCTTATGGTTATCAACGGGAGACGACACCCTGGTTGGATCAGGCTGTTCAGCAGCCTGGAAATATTCTGTTTACCCATGCATATTCCAATCATACGCATACAGTTCCCACCTTGACGTATGCTTTGACTGAAAAGAATCAATATAATGCGGTGCCTTTGGAAAAGGCTTATTCTATTATAGAAGTGGCAAAAGCAGCCGGATACCGAACCTATTGGATCAGCAATCAAGTTAAATATGGGGCTTATGATACTCCCATAGCCGCTATTGCAAGCTCGGCAGATCAGGAAATTTGGATTAACGGAAATTCTGGATATACTACTTGGACGAATTATAATGATGGTGAATTGGCTAATAAGCTGGGCCAAATCAAATTCGATTCCCAGAAAAATAATCTGGTGGTTATCCATCTTATGGGCAGCCATACCGATTATCAGGAAAGATATCCCAAAAAGCAAGAGAAGTTCTCAGTGAAAGATAAGAAAACAAGAAGAATCAATTCCTATGATAATACCGTCTTTTATACGGATGCGGTTTTGCACCAGATTTATGATATAATGCGAGCAAGAGATGAGTTCCAGGGAATGGTCTACTGTTCTGATCATGGAGAAGATATGCAGCACAGCCATGAAGTGACAAAATTCACTTGGTCTATGGCACGGATTCCTTTTGTCGTTTTTCTGTCCCAGAACTATTGCCAAAGGAATCCTGCAACATTCCAGAATCTGGTAAAGCATAAAGAGGATTATTGGACCAATGATTTACTGTATGATGTACTGATCGACTTGATGGGAATTCAGAATCTGCCTGGAAGAGAGGAAACAAAAGACATTGCTTCAGATCAGTATTTTCTTCCATTGGAGCAAGGAAAAACCTGCCATGGGATAAAGTCCCTGGATGATGATCCTGGCGTAGGTTCCGACAACCAATAAAAAATGAAAAGAGAAGGAGAAGCAGTTTAGTACTGCGGGAGAAATATGGAAATTACGGCAACAATAGAAACCAAAAAAATTGAATTTGGCAGTCCGGATGTACTGGCAGGAAAAGAATCAGTGCATATTGGGTACGGAACAGATGAAAATTTTGTGATGCCTATGGGCGTTTCCATGATTTCTGTTTTGGAAAATAATAAGGAACTGCCGATTGTTTTTCATGTCCTGACGGAAAATATCAGCGAGAAGAGTATTAACCAACTGAAAACCATAGCATCTAGATATCCAAATTGTGGAGTACAAGTTCATTTTACAGATTTGAGTATTATTGATGGTCTGCCTATGTTTGCCCTTGGCAAAGCAACCTATATCCGGGTCTTTTTGGGGCAGATTTTGGATCCTGCAGTGGAGAGGATTCTCTATTTGGATGGAGATATCGTTTGCCTTCAGTCAATTCAGAATCTGATTCATAGAGATTTTTCTGGGAAAACGGTAATGGTGGTAGAAGATGTACCAGCAACAGCCAGAAAGCAGGAAAAAAAGTTTCAGCTGCAGCAGTATTTTAATGCTGGAATGATTTTTATGAACATGGTTCAATGGCGGCAGGAAAAAATCTCCGAGAAATTTCTTGATGTATGTTTTGAGTATAAAGAGAGATTGAATTATTTAGATCAGGATGCATTGAATATAGTGTTGGAAAAGAAGAAACTGATGGTAGGAAAGGAATATAATTTTATTCCACTTTCTGCCGAGGAAACTGAAGTCCCAGATAACGCGGTATTTCTTCATTATGCAGGGACGAAGCCGTGGTATTGCTGGTTGGATTTTCCCCTGAAAAGATATTTTATAAAGTATTATGAAATGTCTCCCTGGAAGGATGAATCGCTGCAGCAGCCCCGCAATTACCGGGAAATGCACTATATGTCCCGTGCCCGATGGAGACAGGGAAAATATTTTGATAGTGTATACTGGTTCTTCCAATATATTTTTACTAAAATCAAAAAGAAATAGTTTGTTGAGTATTGGTAAATGGGAGTAGAAGATGGCATCCAAAGATTTATTACGGATACGAATGAAGACAGCAAAAAAAATCCTCACCAAACTCCACGAACTGGCCGTAAAACCGGATCTGTCCGAGGTGGAACGGATCGGCCAGTATGATCCGCTGCTCCAGTTCTGGCTGGATAAAATAGGCGGTGCCAGGTAGAAAAAGAAGCGTATAAATCGGAACCGTAGGGGCGGCAGGCCCGGCCGCCCGCAGATACATCGTTTGTTCATGTGTTCTGCGGGCCGCCGGCTGCCCAGACCCTGCGGTTTTTTTTCGTTGCAAACGCAAATGCAACGAAAAATTTACGTTGCATTTGCGTTGCATTATGAAATAAAATAAAATGAAACGAAAAGGAGGTAATGCCTTGTTCAGTCTATTCTACGCATCGCTGCAGCAGGATGGAAAGCTGTTTTTGTTCTTTCCCATTCTGTGTGCTGTTTTTCGTCTGATTTTCATTGCTGTGTACAATCCGTACCGGAGCCTGAAAGGCAAGGGGAAGGTAATCTGGCACTGTTTCCGGTACGGGTTCTGGTGGGGGATGGATTTCAACGCCTATGTGTTCCTGATTCCCCTGGTGGTACTGTCCATTCCCGGGGCCTTTTTTACCGACTGGTACCGGAAAGGAGACCTGCTGCGGATGGCGGGAGGGCTTACCTACAGCCTGGTACTGTACCTGGCCTTTGCCGGGAAGATGCTGTTCTACAAGCATTTCCATGATATCTTCAACCAGACCATGAAGCTGGGGGCCAAAGCGGAAAAGCACAACCTGGTGGATATTTTCTTCCATCAGGACCACGGGGTCTGGATCCTCTTGGGCATCCTGCCCTATCTGGGGGTGTGCGACTTCTGCATCCACAAGCTGCTCCAGCTGCCCAGCTTCCAGTATCTGATCTTTTTCAGCCCGGTGCTCCAGTACGCCTACAACACGGTGATCGTCCTGGGGGCTGTGGCGGCTTTTTACTGGTTCCGGTACGGGGGGACTTTTTGGCATGACGACAAGCCGGAATGGGATACCATCCCCAGTGTGGTAAAAAAGGACATTTTCTTTGCCAAGGCCACGGTGGACGATCTGGTGGCCCTGGAACAGGTGATGAAGCACAAACTGAATCCGGCCTATGAGCACACCGATGCCCAGGACCTGAAAGCCATCCAGCCCTTCCTTACGGAAAAGGTCCCGGCGGACAAGCTGCCCAACCCGGCCTATGGGTTCAAAAGGACGGCCAAAGGGGCCCGGATCACCAAACCCACCCATATTTTCCTTTTTGTGGGAGAAACCTATCTCCAGCAGTTCTTTGATCCCCAGTTCGCCTGTCTGAACCTGGTGGAAGGGGGCCGGCAGCTGATGGAGGATCCTCATACGGCGTCCCTGACCAGTGCTCTTTCTGCCGGTATCATCTCCCGGCCTTCCATTGTAAGCCTGATGAGCGGAATCTTCGATGCAGGGCTGGAACTGAACGAAAAAGAAAGCTTCTGGCGCAACAACCTGCCCACGGCCCTGCCCCGGCAGCTGAAAAAACTGGGGTATCATTCCACCTACTGGTACGGTGGGAATGTAACCTATGGGAACTTCAACCAGTTTGCTCCCGCCTGCGGCTTCGACCAGGTGATGACCGCCACGGATTTCTGTGGTAAAGACGCTCCCAAGACCTGGGTGGGGGTCTATGACAATGTGTTCCTGGAAAAGGCGGCGGAACTGATCCTCCAGCAGGAAGAGGCCAACGGGCCCTACCAGTTCCATTTCCTGTACACCACCAGCTACCACGGCCCCTTCAAGATTCCCCTGAAGGAGTACGGGTATGACCCGGAAAAGGTGATGCCTGAGGCGCCCCGGGACATCCGGCGGAACAAGGAAATCCAGAAAAACCTGGGGACCTTCTGGTTCTCGGACCAGGCCCTGGGGAAATTCATCCGGACCATGCGGAAAGCCTATCCGGACTGTCTGTTCATCCTTACCGGGGACCATTCCATCGATATGAGCCCGGTGCTGGGGAAAACCTCTCTGATGGGACGGGACTGCAACCTGCGGGAACGGCACAGCCCGGTGCTGCTGGTGAACCACCGGGAGCTGAATCCCCACAGCCTGGCCGGGAATACCATCGGGAGCCACATGAACATTGCCCCCACCATTTTCGAACTGATCGCCCCCAAGGGGTTCACCTATTATTCCTTGTATCCTTCTCTGCTGGAACCCATCGATCATGTGGTATCGCCTTACCACTGGCTGCGGAAAGACGCCTACGGCAGCTACAGCCAGGACTTCTATCAGCCCCTGGGGCCCCAGTACGGTCCCGAAGACCTCCAGGAAGGCCCCAAACCTTACACGGAAGAAAGGGAAGCCTGGATGGACCTCACCGGTTATCTGGTCCGGCATCCGGAGGTGCTGGAAAGATAAAAGCTGTCAGCGGTCAACGGCCGGTGGAAGGAAACCACAGCTGCGGGTTCCTTCTGAAGGGAAACGCAGCCCTATGGACTGCTAACCCACCACCCATGCTGCGCATGGATACCCCCGCCCTTGTAAAGGGCGGATATACGCTCGGGCTAACGCCCATTGCCCCCATGACACGCAGCCTGAGCTCCAGAGTCACTATCCGTTCCTTTCCAAGGGCGGGGGACCGTTACGCTTGTAAAGAGCGGATATACGCTTGGGCTAACGCCCATTGCCCCCGTGACACGCAGCCTGAGCTCCAGCGTCACTATCCGTCCTTTTTCAAGGGCGGGGGACCGTTGCGCTTGCGCAATGGTGGTGGGTTAGCAGCTCTCAGGGCTGCGTTTCCCTTCAGGAGCATCTGCCTTTGGCAGATGCTCTCCTTCGACCATTGACCGCTGACAAAAAAATCCTGCTGCAGGCTGCAGCAGGATTTTTTTCACTTCACCTCACGCAATGTGCGGCACCCCCTTTTTTTATGGTATAATATTCTTATTGCAGGAAAGGAGCCGTTTTTATGAAAATCGCTATTGCAGGCACCGGCTATGTGGGCCTTTCCAACGGGCTCCTGCTGGCCCAGCACCAGGAAGTGGTGGCGCTGGACATTGTGCCGGAAAAAGTACAGATGCTCAACGAAGGCCGGTCCCCTCTGGTGGATGCGGATATTTCCCGCTTCCTGAAACGGAAGGATATCCGGTTCCGGGCCACTCTGGATCCCCGGGACGCCTTCGAAGGAGCTTCCTATATCATTATCTCCACCCCCACCAACTACGATCCCCAGAAAAACTTCTTCGATACTTCTTCCGTGGAAAAAGTCATTGAAGAAGTGCTGGCCATCAACCCGGAAGCGGTGATGGTAATCAAATCCACGGTGCCGGTGGGCTATACGGAAGAAATCCGGAAACAGTACCATACGGACAACATCATCTTCTCTCCGGAATTCCTCCGGGAAGGGAAGGCTCTGTACGACAATCTCCATCCCTCCCGGATCGTAGTGGGGGAGGATTCTCCCCGGGGCCGGCAGTTTGCGGCTCTCCTGGCAGAAGGGGCGGAAAAAAAGGACATCCCCCAGCTGTTCACGGGCTCTACGGAAGCGGAAGCCATCAAGCTGTTTGCCAACACCTATCTGGCTCTCCGGGTGGCCTACTTCAATGAACTGGATTCCTATGCGGAAATCCGGGGACTGTCCACGGCCCAGATCATCAAAGGGGTCTGCCTGGATCCCCGGATCGGGGACTTCTACAACAATCCTTCCTTTGGGTACGGGGGCTACTGCCTGCCCAAGGATACCAAACAGCTCCTGGCCAACTACCAGGATGTGCCCCAGAACCTGATTTCCGCCATTGTGGCGGCCAACCGGACCCGGAAGGACCACATTGCTGACGAAATCCTGGCCCGGAATCCCAAAACGGTGGGAATCTACCGGCTGACCATGAAAAGCGCTTCGGACAATTTCCGTTCTTCCGCCATCCAGGGTGTGATGAAACGGATCAAGGCCAAGGGGATCCCGGTGGTGGTCTATGAACCCACCCTGAAAGAAAAGGACTTTTTCCGGTCCCCGGTGTGCCGGGACCTGGACCAGTTCAAAAAGGAATGTGACCTGATCGTGGCCAACCGCTGGTCAGAGGATCTGGCGGATGTGAAAGACAAAGTCTATACCCGGGACCTGTTTGACCGGGACTAAGGAGCAGTTATGGAACCTTTTGACGCCAACAAGAAAATCCTGATCACCGGAGCCGCCGGCTTCATCGGCTATCACCTGGCCAGACGGCTGCTGTCCCTGGGGGCCCGGGTGGCCGGACTGGACAACATGAACGCCTATTACGATGTGCAGCTGAAGAAGGACCGGCTGGCCCGGCTGGAACTGTACCCGGCCTTTTCCTTCACCCAGGGAGACCTGGCGGACAAGGAAACGGTGGACCGGACCTTTGGGGATTTCCGGCCGGACATTGTGGTGAACCTGGCGGCCCAGGCCGGGGTCCGCTACAGCATCGACCATCCCAGGGAATACATCGATTCCAACATTGTGGGGTTCCTCAACATTCTGGAGGCCTGCCGGCATTTCCAGCCTGAACATCTGCTGTTCGCTTCCAGTTCCTCCGTATACGGGAATCAGAAGAAGACCCCCTTTGCCACCACGGACAATGTGGATCATCCCATCAGCCTCTATGCGGCCACCAAGAAATCTGACGAACTGATGGCCTATACCTACTGCCATCTGTACGGGATCCCGGCCACCGGCCTCCGGTTCTTTACGGTGTACGGGCCTTTCGGCCGGCCGGACATGGCGTATTTCAAATTCACCAACAAGATCATGAAGGGGGAACCCATCACCATCTTCAACCAGGGGGACATGTACCGGGACTTCACCTATGTGGACGATATTGTCACCGGCATCCAGAACATGCTGTGCCATCCTCCCAAGGCCAATGAGGAGGGGGACCGGTACAAGATCTACAACATCGGGAACAACCACCCGGAAAAGCTCATGACTTTCATCGAGACCCTGGAAAAGGCCCTGGGAAAAACGGCGGAGAAGGAATACCTGCCCATGCAGCCCGGGGACGTGTACCAGACCTATGCGGACGTAAGCGAACTGGAACGGGACTTCGGATTCCGGCCCAGCACCACCATTGCCGAAGGGCTGGGGAAGTTCGCCCAGTGGTACCGGGAGTATTATCATGTTGAGTGAAGAGGGAAGAACCCACCACCAGCCTTGAGGCTGGTCCCCCGCCCTTAAAAAGGGCGGATATACAAGGGGGGCACAAGGCTGGCTGCCTGCCAATTTACAGCGATACTGTAGGGGCACAAGGCTGGCTGCCCCGCCAATT